>CAZXKS010000008.1:0-24377 GCA_964641265.1 uncultured Methanosarcinales archaeon
CGCCTCTCATTGGTGATTTTATCACTTTTGGAAGCGAGCTTGAGCTTATACCAATAATACCAGTTTTCATACCCCGTAGTGGCGGTGGCAATAGGGGCAGTTTGCCTGAGGATAAGAATTGCGTTCAAACAGTTGCGGATGAGGCTGATCCTTGTCATGTTTATCGTTTCTCTGAGTGCTTGCGGCCAGGCACGACATTTGTGGTATATCAGCCTACAAATTTGATTTTTTCTGGGGAGATTGTTGATGAGCGTGGTAATGACATTCAGAGGGAGAACCATGTTAACATTAATGCCAATGGAGCGTTAAGACCAGTTTCTGCTGGAACAAACACAGACCCTTCAGGGGATTATGATAAGTTGGTTCTTAACGTAAATCCACAAACTGTTGGTCAAGCAGTGAGTGGTTCGCCAACAAGTTCTGCCTACCCAATGACCCTGACAGGCTTTCCATTGCTGAAGGATGTCGGTGGAGCATATGGCAAAATACAAAATCCGAACACGGTTACTGCTGCTTTTGAACTTCCCGATGGCCCAATGGTTGTTAGCGTTAATGGTGTGACAATAACTCCTGATTATGTTGCTGGTCCGGGTTGTCCTGCTCCGCCAACACCCGAAGTTCCATATGGGCCTTGTCCTTCAAAGTGTACTGTTGGGACTGACGGTCAGCCCGTGTTTAATTTGGGAGTAGCCACTGATGGTGGTTGTGATATTGTTCCAATTACTTTGGAAGGCACGCAGATGGGATTTTATGTTTCTGTTGGTGGTCCTCCACCATCATCTGCTGCTATGGTGGCTGGGAGTATGATATTTGGTGTGCCTGTTGAGATGGAAAATGCGCAGTTGGCGGGCGTGGATGAGTTTGCAGCAGTGCCGACAGGATTTTCTGGAATTACTGGCGCGGCTGTTGCTGGGCAGCCTCCTGCTTTAGGTACTGGCGCAACTTACATGCCTGGTCCATTTGGTTTGCCGCAGTTCATTCAGTTGCCTGGTGTTGGTGGTGCAGCGCCTGGTGGCGTTGGTGGTGCTGCTCTTGGTGGTGTTCTTGGTATTGCGGGTGCGATAGGGAATTGTTTGGATCCTGAGCCTTGGGACCCGGGTGATCCTGGACTAGTACCGCCGTGTGAGTGTGTAATGAACTACATGGGGTGTGGTTGTTATCTATCTGTGTTGAGCGGGGGCTACTTTGCTACTTACACGATGATTAACAATCCAGTGCCTTGCTTGCCTGTTCCTTGTCCACTCCCTATATGCTGGCAGTGCCCGCCGCGAACAATGCGTCCAGCGCAATGGCGTCCTGAAGGTCCTGGAGTTAATGAAAAGAAGCACGAGACAGCCGCGTGGGACTGTTGTGGTCGTTGTCCTTATGAGACTAAGGAGGAATGCCGTGATGGTGTTCTTGTTCAAGTCCAGGAAGTTTCTATGGTTACTGCTTCTGGTGGCACGATGACTCCTGAGGCTATTGCTCGGTGTGGTAAGAAAGAGCAGATCATTGGTTCTTGCAGCGGGTGTCCTACTGAAGACCAACTTCCGGCGTTCTGCGCACAAAAGCAAGTCAAGTTTGCGCTTGGCAGGGCAACTCCGGATGAGAAGAGCTTGATAGAGGAGTGTTGTCCTGTGGTTCCGCTTACTTGTCCTGATCCTGCTGAGGAGGATTGTATTCCTGAGGGCGTGCCTACGTTTATTACAACGAGGAGTGCTATAATTAATGATTTGGGTTATCAATTGCCTACTGTTGCGGCGGTTAAGCCAGCCAGTGACGTGTCGCTTGCATCTGATACTTCGAGCATTGTTGGCGCTGCTATTTTTGGAGCGCAGGTTGCGAATATTTTGGGTTCTGGTTCTACTTACATTGGGGGGCAGCAGGGCACTCATCCGATATTTATTCAAACTAAATGGGGCGTTACTGTTTCGTCTGGCGTGTTTAATACTCCTGTTTTTGTTGGCAAGCAGCCGCCAAGCACTCAGACAATTCCTCCTCTTACTAGCTTGCCTACATCCACACCTACGACTGAGGTTTTCACTTTTGTTCCTGCAGGTTGTCTTGGCAAGCGGACGTGTGAGGTTAAGAATGGCCAGGTTGTTTGGAGCGGTTGCGAGCTGCCCGAGGGCGTTTCAATCCAGTCTTGTTATCCTGCGCCTCCCAAATGTGGTGATGGCAATGTTGATGAGGGAGAAGTTTGTGGTGAGCCTGGTCTGACTTGTACTGGCAGTGATGTGTGTATTAATTGTGCTTGTTCTCCGCCTCCGCCGACTTGTGGTGATGGAACGGTTGCTCCTGGAGAGATGTGTGGTGAGCCGGGTTTGCCAGGCTGTCCTATAGGTACTCAGTGTAATAGTTGTGTGTGCTCTCCAAACCCGCTTTGCGGTAATGGACTTGTTGATCCTGGAGAAATGTGCGGAGAGTCTCCTTTCACTCCTTCATGTCCTCCAAGTTTTAATTGTATTAATTGTGGTTGTGTTCCAATCCCGCCTGGCTGTGGTGATGGTGTTTTAACTTCTCCTGAGACTTGCGAGCCTGGCGTGGTTGCTTGTTCTGTAGGACAGGTCTGTAATAATTGTGTTTGTGGTTTGCCTCCTGTATTCTGTGGTAATGGCGTGCTTGAAACAGGTGAAGCCTGTGATGATGGGAATAGGAATCTTTGTGACGGGTGTAGTTCAAGTTGTACTAAAGAGATTTGTGGCGATCGTGTTGTCTGCCCGACTCAGAATGAGGTTTGTGAGCCTCCGAGTGTTGGTACTTGTGGTTCGAATTGTCAGCCAATTGCGTCGTGTGGTGATGGCGCTATCACTTCGCCAGAAACGTGCGAGCCTCCGAATACCGCAACTTGTGGTCCGACTTGTGTCAGCATAGGTTGTGGTAATGGTGTTGTTGATAGTGGCGAATCTTGTGATGATGGTAACACGGCAAGTGGTGATGGTTGTTCTTCAACTTGTCTGATAGAGAAGTGTGGAAATAATTTTGTTGATTCTGGCGAGGAGTGTGATTCTCCAAGCAGTTATTGTACTACTGCAACAATTAATCCTGGCTGGTGTGACCAGTCTGTCTGTAAGTGCAAGCCTGCTCCGCCTCCATTGTGTGGCAATGGTCGGGTTGAGGCGTTGGCTAATGAGCAGTGTGATCCTCCAAGCACTGGTAGTTGTACAACTGGCAATTATTGTGATACTTCGTGTCAGTGTTCGCCTTTGCCTGTTTGTGGCAATGGCAAGCAAGAGCCTGGTGAAATGTGCGATCCTGCTGGTTCTTCGTGTACTGATCCTCTTGGCAGGGCAAGCACTTGTAATTCTGCTTGCGTGTGTCCTGCTCCGACAAGGCCGACTACAATAATTCCAGGCATACCTCCAATAATTTTCGGCTGTCCTGGTTGCACGACAATAACATCTACGCCTACTAATCCTGTTGCAACGCCTACAAATTCTGTGCCTGGAAACCCAATCATCCGTACTCCTACAACCACGCTTAATCCAACAACAGAGCCGGTCAAGGACACGTGCGCTTATGGTGAAACTGATATTAAGCTTGAAAGGATTGAGAGTGTTGATCCTTCGTTGTTGCCTAAGGGTGCTCAGTTCGCGTTTGGTTTGAGGGCTCTTAATTCTGGTAAAGGAGTTTATGACATTACTGCTGCGATTTCCGAGGCTTTTGGTAGTGATACTGAAGTGGTTAAGTGTTCGAAAGAGGATTCTGGTTATTTGTGTTCTACTTATCTTGGTGCTACAACTAGCTTTAGTTCTGGTTGTGCTGGCATGTCGTATAACAGGTTGACTTATGAACAGATGGGCGCGCGTAAGCCGACTGTTGAGTATGCTGAGCTTCCGACTTTTTCTGAGGACTTTACCACGATCGCGCAGGAGGGCAAGGTTTTCCAGCAGGGCAAGTACGTGGTTGAGTTGAAGGAGAATGCTTTGCTGAGTATTGGCCCCCCGTCAGACATTCTCGACCAGCCGCAGAACCCGTACTCTATGATATTTACTTCTTTGGAAGTTGGAATTCCCGAGGGCGTTGATTCTTTGACTGCAAGGGTTACTTTGCCTTTGCCCAGGCCGATTCCAAGCGGTATTGATAAGTATTCTGTGCGCTTGTTTGTTTGGAACAGGGATCATTGGCTGTATATTGATGCAGTTCCTGACCTTGCTCTTGGCCTTGTGAGCGCGGAGATTGATTTGAGGGCATTTGCGGTTAATGGCAAGGTTTTGTTTGCTGTTATCGGCACTGTTTGTTATGCTTGTGACCAAAGCAAGTTTGACCTTGTGTATGATGGTGGCGGTGAAAAGGCTGTTGTTCTAGTTCACGGTTTGACTTCTAATGGTATTGGTACTTGGGCTCCAATGATTAAGGACATTGAGGCTGCTAAGCTTCCGCTTCAGGTTTACCTGTTTTCTTATCCAACTTGGTGGCCTATGGAGCGCGTTTCTGAGGATCTTGTTGTAAATCTTGATTCTTTGTCTGACAAGTATAAGATTTTCCCTGTTGGTCATTCTGTTGGCGGTTTGATTGTGCAGCACGCTCTCTTTACAAGTTATGTTCGGAGACTTGAGGATCCTTCGTTGTTCAGGTATCTTGACAAGGTCGAGAATGGTGCTGTTATTGTTCTTGGAGCGCCGAACAAGGGCAGTCCTGTTGAGGATGTTTGGAAGAGTTTGTATGGTTATATTCTCAAGTTGAAAGCTCCTAATGCTCCGTTTAATCTTAATGCTCCTTTGTTGCATGATGCTGTGAATGGCCGGCAGATTCCTCCTGTTCCCGGCATTAAATATTTTATCGTTGCTGGTACTAAGCCTTTCGAGTTTAATCTTGGCTTTTTCAGCATTACTACTGAGGAGCTTTTGCGCTTGTTCACGCCTAATGATGGTATGATTCAGGTTGATAGCGCGTATACTCTTGGTTCTGAGGAGTTCAATGATCTTTGTGATAATTACTTTGAGGTTCATCTTGACCACATTGAATTGAATGATCACGAGCTGGCGAGAAGAATTATTGAGCGGATTATTACTCAACAGTTCCGTGATGCAGCTCCTATTACACAGCCTATGCCTGGTTATTCCAAGTATGTTAACTTCAAGGGTCAGGATTGGATGACTGATGATTTGTTCTTGATTGTTGGCAAAACTTTGCCAGAAACTGAAAGACCAAGTGCTTTGACAGGTTGTGCTTGTGGTAATGGTGCTTGTGGCGAGGACGAATCTCCATTTATTTGTCCTACAGATTGCTTTATCAGCAAGGTGCGTACTTTCTGCGTTGCTGCTCCTGTCTGGATTTATTTGCTGCTCGCGCTGAGCGTGTTGGTGTTCATAGTGCACGCCGTGCGTGGAAAGAAAGAGCATGGTAGGTCTCATATCATCCTCTACATATTGTTAGGCATTGCTTTGTTGCTTAACTTGTTGATGTTGTTGACTTGCCGTTCGTTGTCCTTGCTGGCGTTGTTTGCCACGCTCGGCATTATAATATTTGTATTTTTGGAGAGCAGGTTGCGAAGGCATCGTGGTGAGCACGAGCCAGAGGGCCGGCAAGTTATACCTGAAAAGACAGTGCCTGCTCCTAAAACCATGCCAAGGCCTTTGTTTGTTCCGTCCAAGAAGCCTCCTAAGCCGTTGTTTGTTCCAACTAAGCCGCAGTCTGAGAAGAAGCCTCCAAAGCCGGAAGATTCCTATGATAAAACTGTTAAGGAAGCCAAAAGAGTTCTGAAGAGGTTTAAGGTCTGATGTTTGCTCTTTTGTACGATCCGGTTGGTGAAATCAGGAGGGCAAAGACGCAGAATTTTTTCAGAATTATTTCATTTTTAATTGCAGCTTCTTTGTTCGAGGCTGTTGGCATTTTTTTTATTTCTTGGCGGTATGTGAGTCATTTGATGCCTGCTCAGGCTTTGGTTAGCACTAGTCTTGTTATTTTTCTTGCGTTGGTAGTTGCGCATTTGGTTGTTGCTCTTTATTTTTCTATTGTCATGCACGTTTTGGACGGCAAGGGCGGATATTATGAAGGGCTTGCCACGCTTGTTCTTGCCATGGTTGCTCCTGCTGTTTCTTTGTTTTTTGGCGGCGCGTTGACTTTTATTTCTGCTTGGGCCGCAATTCCTGTTGTTTTGTACGGTTATGTTCTTGGCGCTGCTACTCTGTTTCGTGCTGGAAAGGAATTGTTTGAGCTTGATTATGCTGGTGTTCTTGCTGGTTTTCTGATAACTTTTGTGACAGTTGGTCTTGCTGTTTGCGGTTTTCTGTTCTTGTGAGCAATGTGTTGCGCCGCGGTCTAGACTCGATTTCTTCTCCCTGCACATGTAAGGGGAGAAGAAATCGACCTTGAGCATGCTCAAGGCGCGGCTTCATAACTTTTCAATACGGCCAACCCACGAAACATATTTAAACGAGGCAATATGATTTTGCTTTATGGCAGATGTAACATTACAGGAAATTCATGAGGACCTCGAAACGCTCAAGCGAGATGTTGCGGATCTGAAAGGCGCGCTTCTTGGAGAAGAGGGCAAACTAAGCCCGTGGGCAAAGGAACGTATAGAACGCTACTTGAAAGAAGGTCCAAAGAGCTTTGTCTCACAGGAAGAAATAGAAAAGGAATTCTTGTAAATGATATTCCAGATAAACTGGGAACCAGCAAAAGACGACATTCGCACACTAGAAACTGAAGTAAGAAAACGAGTCATCAGAAAGGTAGGCTCGATTGTGAACAATCCATTTCATTTTGTTGAAAGAGTGGAAGGTTACCCATTATTCAAATTACGCATTGGCGATTATCGCGCCATTCTCGATATCAAACAACAGAAAAGCGAAATTGTTGTTGTACTTGTCGGGCACCGTTCAAAAGTGTACCAAGAACTCGCACGCAGAGTAAAATAAAGGAATTTTTGAATCAATCTATAAACTCTACTTCTCCGCCAAAATAAGTTCCTTTTTTTAGCGGGACTGGTCTCCAATTATCTTCGACCAGTTCTGCGCCTAGCCAGTCTGCGAGTTCTTTTGGGTTTCCGATTGTCGCGCTTAGTCCGATTAGTTGTACTTTTTTTAGAACTTGTTTTAAGACAGTAATCAGTATTTCCAGTGTTGGTCCTCTTTCAACGTCGTTTATCAGGTGTATTTCATCTATGACTACCAGGCTTACAAAGCTTAGCCATGGCGAGTGGTGTCTTATTAGTGAGTCTAGTTTTTCTGCTGTGCAGATTATGAAATCGTATTCTACCAAATATGGGTCTGAGCCGTCCAAGTCGCCTATGCTTAGCGCGATTTTGCACAGATTGCCGTATTTTCTTTTGAACTCTCTATATTTTTCGTTTGCCAGCGCGATGAGCGGCACTATGTAGATTGTTTTTCCTCGACCTTCCAGTATGTTTTTCATCGCAGCAAGTTCTGCTATCAGTGTTTTGCCGCTTGCTGTTGGCGTGCATACTAACAAACTTTTGTGCTCTAGTAATCCTGCTTTTAGTGCTTTTTCTTGTGCTGGCCTGAAAGTAGTTATTCCTTCTTTTGCCAGTGTTTCTTTGATTTTGTCTGGTATTAATGGGTGCATTTATCGACGGAAAAGGTTTGTGAATAAAAAGCTTAGTACTTTCTGTAAGTCGATACATAATATAGAATGTCTTCTGGCTCGTGTGGGCAGTGGCATATTGCAAGTCCGTCTGGCGTTGTGCCTAGTTGTTCTGCTTCCATTTGCCAGAACCCAAATATCCTGACTCTGCAATTAATTAGTCTGCACGGGTTTTCTTCAACTACGATGCTGTTTGCTGTGATTATGCCAAGCAAGATTAAAATAAAAAACAAAAGAAGGTACGTTTTCATCCCCAACTAAATTGGCTTCTCCAGAATGTGAATGTTGGGTCGCTGGTTTGGCATCTGCACTCGTATAAGTAGCGCATTGGGTCCCAGTTTCCTGTTGGCACGCCTGGTAGTCCGTCTTCGCAGTTTACTCCTACTGCGCAGGCTTTGGTTGCTGTTCTGTAGTCGTACCAGCTCGTGCCGAGTTTTTGTGTTCCTGCTACTTGGCCTGTTGGTTCTGGTCCTCCTAGAACAAAAATAAAAGCAAACACCGCGCCGAGCGCGACGAGTGCAAAGATGACTAGGCCTAGGCTTTCTTCATTCATATTTTGACGCAGGCAAGCTTTGGCGCTGCTCTTGGGTCGCTCGACTCGCGAATGGCTGGGCAGTAGAACCAGTTGCACAAGTATCCTGGTATTGCTTCGTATGGTAGGTTGTGTTGTTCTATTGTTCTTATGCGGTTGTCTGGGCATCTGTCTAAGTTTGCGCCTTCTAGTTCAGAAACTATTATCGCGTTGCCGTATCCAGCTCCTGATGCTTGTCCGCCTTGCACGACTGGTCCGTATCCGACTGGTGCGGGCGTTTCTAATGTTGGTGGCAGTGCTGGCGGGAAAAATGCCTTTCCTGTTGCCGCTGGGCTCGTAAATAATAGTACGAGTCCTATTATTGCTAGTATAGCTACAACGCCTAAAAGCAAGATGTTCACTTCTTTTTTGTCTGTCATGTTGACCTCCTGCGCTTGCGCGCTTATCTTATTAGTATTCTTTGCGGTGATCTGCACTCGTTCTGTCCGTTCATGTCTTCTTTGCAACAGTACACTTTGAAATTTGCGTCATAGCCGAGGAATATTGCTTGGTATTCGCTGCAGACTATTGGCAGCCCTGTAATGTCCTCGGTTGGGTATATGTTTTGTCCTTGTGCTATGAGTCCTGCTGGTTGTCTTAGGAACAGAGTGATTGTTGCGAGCACGCCTACAATGCTGATAACGCTCAGCACCGCTATGGCAATACTGCCTTCCTCACCTCTTTCCATTTATACAGTTTTGGCTTGTACTATATTTAAACTTTGCGGTCAAGAAAACATTTATAAATCACTTGCCGCTTTTAAATCATAGAAAAGAGGTGCACTGATGGGGGAGATTAGGAAGGACTATATTCTTGATCGCTGGGTTGTTATTTCTCCTAAACGGGGCGCTAGGCCTCATGAGCTCGTAAAACCCGCTTCTGTTGAGACCGGCCCTTGTTTTTTTTGTCCTGGCAATGAGAGCATGACTCCTCCTGAGATTGGTCGTGTTGTAAGGAATGGCAGCTGGCAGTTGCGTTGGTTTGAGAACAAGTTTCCTGCTGTCAAACCTGAGGGCGATACTGCCATTAAGACCGAGGGTCGTTTTTACACTTTTGGGAACGCTTTTGGTTATCATGAGGTGCTTGTTGAGACTCCTCGTCATGATCGCCAGCTTGCAGAGTTGCCTGTTGAAGATATCGAGCAGGTTTTTCACGTCTATGCTCGCAGGATTGTCGAGCTGGAATCAAAGCAGAATATTTCTTATGTTAACGTGTTTAAGAACCATGGTTTTTTGGGCGGGACTTCTATTGTTCATTCCCATTCTCAGATTATAGCAACAAATATCGTGCCTCCTGATATTCGCAAGAAAATTGCAGCGATGCACAATTTTGTTTCTTGTCCTTATTGTTCAATCATCCAGTCTGAAAGAAATAGTGGTCGTTTTTGTTTTGAGAACAGTGATTTTATTGCTTTTGCTCCTTATGCTTCTCGTTTTAATTATGAGGTTTGGGTTTTTCCAAAGTTGCACATTGCTCGTTTTGAGGAGTTTAACTTCGGAAAGCTTGCGGAAATCATGTCTAAAGTGTTGGGCAAAGTTCATGAGTTGAATTTTGATTATGATATGTTTGTTCATTATGGTCCAAAGGGCGAGGACATGTTTCATGCTCATATTGAGGTTTGTCCGCGTCATGCGATTTGGGCTGGTTTTGAGCTTGAGTCCGGCATTATCATTAATTCTGTTGCGCCGGAGGATGCTGCAAAGTTTTATAGAGGAGAGGAATGAGCTTTTTAGTTTCTAACACCGGCGGAAGCTTTGGCCTATTCGGCATTAAGTCTCGTTATCAGGGAGTGTTTTTTTCGCATAACGGCCGGGTTTTCAAAACAATCGCGCATGTTGATCTTAAGGGTTCTCCTGGTTCTGTTTTGAATGAGTTATGGAAGGTAAGTCGTGATCGTGAAGGAATTCAGGAGTCTTTTTGGTTTGCGCATCGCTTGCCAGTTTTCTTTTATGAGTTGTCAAGGCCTGCAAAGGCAGACATTTTGTTTGATTGTAAGTTGAACTTTGATAATCGTGAGTGGGGGAAGAATTATGCGTTTGTGGCGCAAGATAAGGCTTTATTGGTTCATTTTGAAAAAAAGAATGACGCGCGTGAAGGCATTGAGCATGGCGAGTATGATTTCTGGCTTGCTTTGTATGGTTGTGAGTTTGAAAAGCTTGAGAAGTGGGAGGAGCAGCATTATCCTTATGATGAGCTTCGTTCTAGTCTTCCTTTTTCTCGTTGGGTTTTGCGGGGTTGTCGCGTGAATGGTAGTTTCGTTCTTGCGTTCAGTCAGTCTAAGGATGAAGCTTTGAAGTTGGCTAAAAGTTCTTGGAAGCGTAAGGAGGAATTGGCTAGAGAGGCCGAGAGTTTTGCTTCTGAAATCATTTCTGGTGTTCATGTTAAGAGTGATGAGATGCGTTCTGCTATGGAGTGTGCTCGTTATTCTCTTGCTTGTTTGCAGGCTAATCATGGCTTGTTTGCCGGCCTGCCTTGGTTTCATCAGCGTTGGGCGCGTGACGAGCTTGTTTGCGTGAAGGCTTTGTTGCATTCTGGCCAGGAGAGTTTGGCAAAGGTTATTTTGTTTTCCTGGCTTGAAAAACTTTCTAATGCTAAATTGCCTGGGACTTTGACTTCAACTATTGCTGATGCTGGCTGGTTGTTTTTGCGTTTTGAGGATTATTTGCCAGAACTGAAAAAGAATGAGCGTGAGTGGTTGTTGCAAAAGCTTGAGATTTTCTTAAAACAGAATTTGCAGGATGGGCTTGTTGTAAATAATACGCGCGAGACTTGGATGGATAGTATAGATAGGCCTGGCGCGCGCATTGAGATTCAGGCTTTGACTTTGGCTGCTTGTCGTTTGTATCGTTTGCTTAAGAGTGAGCATCCTTTGGAGCAAAAGTTGAAATCGCGGGTTAAGGATGTTTTTTGGCGTGTTGATCATCTAGCGGATGGTGCTGATGACGATACCATTCGTCCAAATATTTTCATTGCAGCCTATGCTTATCCTGAACTGTTGTCAAAAAAGGACTGGTTGGCTTGTTTTGATTGCGTTTTGCCTAAGTTGTGGCTTGATTGGGGCGGTCTTGCAACTATAGATAAGAGTCATCCTGATTTTGTTGCTCATCACACTGGAGAAAATGCCAGAAGTTATCATAATGGTGATAGTTGGTTCTGGCTGAACAACCTTGCCGCTGTTGTTTTGTTTGCTTTTGACAAGAAAAAGTACAAGAATTATATCCAGCATATTTTGAAAACGAGCACGAAAGAAATTCTCTACGAAGGCGCTACTGGTCATCATTCCGAGCTTTCCAGTGCTTCTGAGTTCAAGCCCGCCGGCAGTCTTGCGCAGGCTTGGAGTGCTGCACTATATATAGAGTTGGTTGAGGAACTGCTTCGTCGCTGACTGGTGAACCAAAACGTTTTAATATTATTTACTATAAGTTGTAGTTAATGTTCTTTGAAATCAAGCAAAAGGTGAGGTGTCCCTTATGAGAAAAACAATGATTATTTCTGCAACAATTTTATTGATTGCCTTATTTGCAGGCTCGGTACTTGCAGGCATAACAATAAGAGACACTACCACAGGTAAATCAGTTTCCGGATCCAACATCTGGGATGCTGTGAGAGCATTCTTAGGTGGCAATAGTAATAATAGGGTAACAGGACGTGCTGTTGGCGGAATTGCAACCACGTTTATGGGATCTCCAGGTCCTCAAGGAGCAGGTGGAACTAACGTATTGACGGCTTTTCCACCACTAACATCAGGAGTATCTTGCAACAGCGGTTGGACTTCTACTGGAGGAACATTTGACGCGCCATTTGGAACTGATTTAACACTCGTAACAACAGATGGGTTTACATCCACTCCAGGAACTGGGACATGTACACAAAGTTTCTTCTCAGGAGTTGGACTACCCCTTGGTTCCTTCACTGGATGCACAGTAACACCAACCTTCGCTCAACCATCCATAGGAATACTTTCAACAGATAGTATTGATTGGATTACACCCCCAGAACTAACAGCAGACTGTAATGGAGGGCCAACAGATTGTGGTTCTGACACATTTACATGGTCAGGTACTATAAACGTGCCTCCAGGCGCAGATAAAGCTTTGACCAGCAACTTAAACAATCCAATTCCATTTGCAGACTTGACTGGAACTTTTGGATCACCTGATACAGCTGAAACAGACGTAGGAATTTCAACAATATCTGGAAGTGTATTCTGTCCAGTATTAGGTCAAGAAGAGATTGTGAATGGAATCACAGCTAACGTATTTTTCTCCACGCCAGTAGAAACTGAAGACGAGTTTGGCGCTCCTGGAATACATGAATATTTGATTGGTTACCACACTTGTCAAACTCAAGGCGGAACAGAACCACTAAATATCATAGAAGTCACTGGAGGACAACAGGCCGATTTCGGTGGAAAACTCCAAGTTTCAACAGTAGTGGAAGGCACCCAATTGATAGGTTCAGGAAGCATAACTATCGAGAGTTGTAGCTCAGGCTGCCTAACTGACGGTTTAAGCTGTAACACCAATGCAGATTGCGGATTTGGTCAATACTGTAATGATGCCAACGGTGACTTCTGCAATGGAGAATGTCAAACAGGAACAGTTTTGACAACTGCTAACGGTTGGGAATTTAGTAAGTTAGATGTAATTAATGGCCCAGTTAATGAAATTGTCGACGGCCCAGCAAGAATCGGTACACGAACCGCTAACTACGAACTAAGCCCTAGATCAGGTTTCGGCTATAAAGAAGACTTTGTTGATTCAGCACAAATAGGTAGTCTTGTAGCTGATGCAATTGCAAAGGGATGGACTCAAATAAGTGACGTAGCATTTGTTGTAACACAAGATGAAGATGACAGCCCATATGGAGCAGGTGAAACAATCATCGCAGACAATTGCTACTTTGATGAGGACAACGGAGATGCAGTTTGTAGTGGTGATGCCGGACCAGATCCATTAGGATCAGGAGCCAGCAAAGTATGTGCAGCACAACGAAAATGTGAAGGTGGATTAAGAGCTGGCAAATACATCAAAGTATGTACAGACACAACGTGTACAACTGACGCTGATTGCAGTGCATTCAAATACGCAAATGCATACTTTGAGGACCTAGTGGATGTGAAATTCCCAATTAAGGGATACAAGAACTATCCAAAAGCAAAGAACTCGTGCTTGCCAAACAAAGATTGTGAAGTGCAAGGAAAGACTGGTTCAAACAGTTGTAAATACACTGCACCTACACCTTGAGTTTAGGTAAATTTTTATTTTTTTCTTTAATTTTTTTCTAGAAAAATATATCTCTAATTTGGTTTGTGTATTGCTTTCTCAACATCTAAAAGCCAGTTTATAGGAGTATTACCATTACCATCACAAACAGACAATACCTTGAATACTCCATCCATTTTCTTTGCTAACATCAGCTTAGGAACATAATCAAACCCGCTCTCGAACTGGTATAGACCATCAAAATCCATAACTTGAACATAATCAGCAGGATATTTTTCTGTAAACTCTTTGAATTCTCTTATATCGCCGCTAACTACCATGGCAATTACTCCAACTTTGCCCTCATTCTTATTATGAAAATCTTTCAGATATGGTTCTAATGCCCTGCTATTCGGACAATTATATGTTGTAAATTCAATAAGAACATAATCTTTATTTGCAAAATTTTCTAAAGTATACGTTTTATCATCTAACGAGCCGCAGTAAAAATCTTTAAGGGTGATTGGTTCGAAATCAAGAACATCCCACTTGCCTTCTCTTTTATAGAGGTCTTTGTAATTGCGAAGGCAAAACACAGGATCTGGCTTTTGCAAAGGTTGGCCCGCTATTCCGGTTTTAGGAACTTGTGGTATGGTTTTAACTATTTGCGGTAAGTTTTCAGGAGCTTGTTCTTGCTTTTCAACTCGCTCTTCTAAGGGTGCTGTTTTTGCCACAGGCTCAAATTTTTCGTTAGAGCAGCCATAAAATGAACCAGCCATAGCTGCTATTAGCGCCCCGTTCCTAATAGTGTTACACAAGCTCATATTCGTCATTATGAAGTGACAATATATAAACCTTTCGGATCATTCTGTGATTTTATCGCCAGATATCAAGTTTTTATAAATAAGGTCTTCACCTTTATATCTAGACTTCATAGCACTTATGTTCCTGAAAACTAGATTACCATCTGTTTCTTTTGTTCCCAATAAAGGCCAAGCACTAGGCATTCTAACATATAGAATTGCATCCTTCGAAAAAACAAATGTAGGTGCGTAAGTAATGTTATATTTTTCAATGATCTCTTTGCCTTCTTGACTTGCTATGTCTAAGTCTTTTACAGCACCATAAACCAATGTGTATTTATCAGACAAAATATCTGGGACAGATGAAACATTATAGCAATCTTCGCAACTTTCATCCAATAGGAAAGTAACATCAACTATGCCTTTTATTTCACCAGTGCTTAAGTCTCTATATGGTGGATTTGCAAGCCTAATTACAAGCTTGCCATCTTTTTCAACACTCATAGATCTTGATTTAACACTTGTATTTCCTTCTTCAGAGTATATAAAATGCTTCTCAAATATAACGGTAGGAAGAAACTCAATATTGTAGTTTTCAATAAGCCTCTTGCCGTCTATACTGCTCGATGATATTTCCGTCACATTCATACGTGCAGGGTAAAGTCTATCAATTATGGTCGATATATTAAAACAAACAGTGCACGTCGGATCGGTGAGCTTGATTACTTGAATACTTCCTTCAATTTTATTTGTAGTAAGATCGTAAAAAGGAAGGAAGAATTCATAAATTAAACCATCACCCGATTGAACAAAATGCGCAGTGTAAATCGTATCAATATCTCCAGTTATAATAGTTGCAGGAAGTCTTGTAATATTATATTTAGCCGCAAGCTCTCTTGAACCTTCGATAGAAAGCTCTTGTGTGCTTACGACCTCAACATCATTCTCAGACCGAATGTATTCGATGGTTTCATTCATAGTAGGCAAATCACAGTACTCACAATCCATACCCAACAAAGTGACGTTAATCCTAGCAGGTACTTTTTCCTTAACTGGCTCCGGAGGTTCATCCCACAATTTAGAAGCAAAATCAGCAATATCAGCCCCAAACGTAAAATACGAGCCAATCCCCACGGCCAGGCCCAAAAACGAAGCAAAAAAAAGATGAACGAGTGTCTCTCTTTTCATGGGCAACAAACACGTCTATGGATATATAAAAGTTATGAAGTGCTGCTTTAAGCATCATAACGCGTGTTTTCAAGCTCGTGTGCTCGTGCGCCTCTGTGTCCGATTAATAGCATTTTGCCTTACTAAATCGATTGGTTAATATATTCTTTCTGATACATACTTAGTATGGAAATTCGTCTTGACAAGGAAACATTCAAGGCTCTTGCTAGTACAACGCGTGTTGATGTTCTGAAGCTTTTGGGGCAGCGCCGTCATATGCAGAGCGAGCTTGCTGCTGCTTTGGATTTGTCTGTTCCGACTGTGAAAGAGCATCTTGCTGCGCTGGAAAAGGCTGGATTGGTCGAGCGTCATGAGGAAGGCAGGAAGTGGAAGTATTATTCTTTAACGAGCAAGGGTAAGGGTGTTCTTAATCCTGAGGAGATGAAGATTTGGATTGTTCTTGCCATGTTTGTTTTCAGTGTTGCTGGTGGAATTTTGGCTTATTTTAGGACTTTTGGGCCGCAAGTTATGGCAGATGCAAGGATGATGGCTGTTCCTGCGATTGAGGCTGAATCTTTGGCTATGAAGGCAGAGCCTGTTGTCGAAGCTGTTCAGCCTATGAATCTATGGCCTTGGGTTTTTGGAATTGCTGCTGTTGTGTTAGCTGTTGTTTTGGTCTATTTGCTTTTTAGAACCGCACAATATAAAAAGCAGTTAGGTCTTTCCCTTACTAAAAAATAGGGTATTTATTAATGCTCTACTTTCCATAAAAGTGGTGATGAAAAATGAATAAAACACTGTTGTTGATTGGAATTTTATTGATTGGTTTGGTAGCATGTGAGACCAAAGTTATTATGGAGGGTCCTTCTGGGCAGCCTCAGAACGCTATTACAGTGCAGGGTAATGTTGAGTTTGATGTTGCTCCTGACTTGGCTAAGGTTCGTTTCCGGGTTGAAACGCAGAGTTTGACTGCGCAGGACGCCCAGCTGAGGAATCGTGAGATTGGCGCTAATGTTATGGCTGCGCTAAAGAAAGCCGGCATTCGTGAGAATGAAATAGAGACTGTTGATTATCGTATTGAGAAGATTCAGGAATGGGATCCTAAGATGGAAAAGATGGTTGACAAGGGTTATCGTGCAAGCAATGCTTTTGTAATCTCTACAAAGGATTTGGAAAAAGTCGGCCCATTACTTGACGTTGGTGTTCAAGCAGGTGCTAATAATGTTGAGAGTATCAACTTTGAGCTTTCTGATGCTAAGCAGCGTGAGGTGAAGGTTGATGCTTTGCGTAAGTCAACACAGAATGCTCGTGAAAAGGCTGAAGCTTTGGCTGATGGTGCTGGTGTAAGGCTTGGCAAACTATTATCTCTGTCTGAGAACAGTTATGTTGTTATGCCGTATGCGCGTTATGACATGATGGCTATGAAGGCAGAGATGGGTGGTATGGAAGTGCCTCCAACTGATGTTTCGCCTCAGAACGTGCATATTAGCGCGCAGGTGAGCTTGAGCTATGAGATTGGTTAAGCTCGTTTATTTTTGTTTTATTTTTTTAGTAGCTTGTGCAGTTGTTCCTCCTCAGCCAAAAGAGCCTTTGACTCCTAAGCCTAGCAATATGCTTGAGAATCCTTTGTACTGTAATGTTGATGCTGATTGCATTTGTGGTGGTATTGATAAGCAGACCAAGGATTGTTTTGTTGGCAACAAATTGTACGCTTCTAAGCATGTTGACTTGTCTCGTGATTGTCCTGATTTCTGTTCTGGCATTGCAGGCCATCTTGAAACAAAGTGTGTTGATCATGTTTGTGAGAATGTTCCTCGTGAAGGTTGGAATAAGCCTGTAGCCTGCACAGAGGAAGCCAAAGTTTGCCCTGATGGCAGTGCTGTTGGCCGTGTTGGTCCTAATTGCGAGTTTGCGCCTTGCCCTGGCGAGGAGTGCAGTACAAATGAAGATTGTGTTCCTGCGGAATGCTGTCACTCAACAAGTTGTGTTCCTTTCTGGCAAACCCCTGATTGCGCTGATGTTATGTGCACGATGGAATGTCGTGCTGGCACGATTGATTGTGGCGGTGGCTGCGCTTGTGAAAATAGCAAGTGCACTGAAAGATTGGCTGGGCTGGAAGAACCCGTGCCTGTTGAAGCAGGGTTGTCTAGCGCGCATTGGTTGTGTGAGGATAGAAGTTGGAAGGAAGCGCCTGAGCAGTGTTTTGAGAATTATTGCTTTCAGAAGAGTGATTGTCAGTTGATGGGAGTGACGGGTATTTGTGGACAGTATATGATTGCGGGCCCGACAGAAACTTTGCACAAGCCGCCAGTCTATTATCAAGACAGGTGCGGCGAGCCGCCGTGTAGTATTGTTACTGCGATGTGCATTGATCCTGCATCGCAGCCGAGAATCATGGGTTTTGATTGTGTTGATACCAAATGTGTTGTCAGAACAGAAGAAATGCAGTGATTATTTGATTCTTTTGACTTTTATTCCGCGTTCTCTGTATAAGGTCAGCATTGAGTCTGGTTCGATGATGTAATGGGCGAGACCAACAGCTACTACACAAGGGGCTTTCATGTGAGGAAGTGATGTTTTTACAATTAGTCTGTTTCGTTCTTGATCTATGTTGGTGTTTCCATGCTCTTTTTCATGCTTGCGTTTGAGTGGTGTCTCATCGCCATTCAGATACTCTCTCACATAGTTTCGTGTAAAAGTCATCCAATAGCCAGTCTTTTTTCTTTCATTTTCGATTAAATTACGAATTATTTTAGCATACTCATCATTTACATAATCTCTCGTAAGATTTCTTTTCCGTTGATGTTCGAGCTGTACAATTTCAACGCCTTGTAAGTATGCGTGTCGTGCCAACACACTATCAACTGACGCTGGAATCCCATAGCCAATTCTATATAGCAGGCTAGGAAAGATAGCAGTTAGAGGAGCAGCTCTTAGCTGACTTACTGGCAAACTAAATATTTTAGAGAGTTCTTTTATTTCATTTTTTGTAAGCGTGTCTTCAAGAGTTGAACTGCATAAGTTGTCAGCGATTTTGATATATGTTTGGTCGAAGGGATTCGCTTCAAGGAGCAATTTTCTTTTTCCACGTAAAACCCGTAATGCATCTTCATTGAAACAATTGGGCGCCACGTGATCAGTTCCTACAGCGTAAGATTTTGTGCCTCTGTAATTTAATTCCCACACAAACGGCAGTTTTCTCTGTTTACTCATTTTTCCGCCACCTTCATCAAGCTCATCGCCCATGCTAATGGCGTGTTTTCGTTGTGCGTTGAAGTTCCGCCAAAATATAGTTCAGGCATTTCTCCGTGAGTATTGAGCGTGTTTCTTGCTTTTTCTAGGTAGAATCTGTATTTGTGTTCTTGTCCGAGTTGTTTGTAGATTATTGCCAGCCAAGCGTGACCCATTGGCCACTCAGACTCTTTGCCGTTGTTGTAGTACCAGTCTCCTGTAAACCTAATTACTCCTTTTTCTCTTACTAATTCTTCAACGTTTTTCAGTATTTGTTCTCTTTCTTTTGCTGTTACGACTTTGTAAGGCCAGATTAATGACAATAACGCCATGTCAACATGTTTTGTTACGCTCTCGCGCGGCAGCATTGTTCTTAATGCATGCTCTCCGTGTGCGATTAAGTGCAGTGGCACGTTTACAATGTGTTGTACTGCAATTAATCCTGCTAAACAAGCTCCTATTGAGCTTGCATGTACTTCTTCGCGGTCTTCCCACATTCCGTTGTCTGCGTCGTGCCAGTATTCTATGGCTTCTAAATATTTTACAAGTTTTTGCACTATTCTTTTTTCATCTTCTTTGAGCGTTAAATTCAGCTTTCCAATCTTCCACAGAAGTGCTCCTATTGCGTCGTTTTGTTTGTTTCCCCATGGCTCCAAAATTTCTTTTCCATCTGCTTCGTATCTCGGGTGTACGTATCTGTAGCTTTCTTTTGGGCGTGGTTGTTTTATCATCCAGTCTATTTTGTACTCGTGTTTTTTGAGAATGTCGAGTAGAGCGTGTATTGTTTTTGCAGCCGTTTCGTCATCAAGGCCAAATGTAGAATAAACGTTGTCTCTTATCCAGACTCTGTGGTATCCTGTTTTACTGCAGGGAGCTGCCAGGAACAGTCCGTTCGGGTATTGTAGTGATTTAAGCATTGTTTCCTCGTCTGTATCGTAGTCTGAATCTTCGGAGGTGTCTTTCGTTTTCTTGCCCTGCTAGGTCACCAATTGCTAGGCATACCTGCTCTGGCCATGGCCATCGCTGATCTTTAATGAACTCATCATCATTTATCCATGTGCCATTGCGGCTGCCTTTGCGTTCACTGTCTTTTTTTGTTCCGCGATCAAAGAAGTATACTTTGCCGTCTTTTAGATAGATCAATCCATGCTCTCGTGATACCACCATGTCAACCAGCCCATGCTCATTAACAGTCTGTAAGTCCTGGCTTTCGCGTCGTCCAACGCTGATGTAATGGGTTTTGCCAAAAGGGCTTAAATCGTATAATGGCAATTCTGCAACGGGCTTTTCAAGTAATGCACTTTTTCCAGCTTCATTTAATCCTACTTCAAGCCGAGAAAGGGCAACAGTAGCCACTGGTGTCACTTTCTTTTCGGCTATGAGTCTCGCTACTTCTTCATCGTCAGGGGTTAGAAGATCTTGTATTGGCTGGTTTGCAGCGTAAAGTTTGTCTACGTCTTCAATTTTCATTGAGCCGTATTTTTGTGCCATTGCAGAACCTCACTGTTCAGCAGGTGGGAGTTTTTTGATTTCGGCTTGTAGTCTTTCCCAGCCAGCTTTCCAGTCAGGGTTCAAGCTGGATTCTAGGTCTGCTGCAGCGGTTCTTAGAAGTGCTCTTATTCCTTCGTCTAATTTTAGAACTTTTTCAGTAGTTGGTTGTGAGCTGTATGGTGGTGTGTAGTTTTCCATAGTATGGATACTGAGAGTTTAGGGCTATATAAACCTTTCTATATTTTACTACTGAAAAGTGACTATTTATGAGCTAATATAGAAAGACACAACATTTATATATGCTGTATTTCTTATCTGCATCTAATAAAGAGGTGTATCATAGTGAAATTTGCTGTTGCAGTTCTACTTGTCCTGTTGCTAGCAGGCACTGTGCTGGCTATTCACGAGTGGGCGGTTTACGATTATAATATTGACAGTTATACTGGTCAGGTCGCAAGGGAGAGGAGGGCGTATGATCCTTACTCGCGTGAACGTTATTTTGGTCAGGATTATAACAGGGATTTTGCGAATTATGGCGCGAAGGGTCCGACTTATCGTGTGACAAATACTGGTTTTAAGAGCGCTTTTTCGAATGTTTTCAACCTTGATACGAATACTTTTACAAACAGGGGTCGTGATCCTTCTAAAATCAGCAATTGGGATCCTGGAATTCTTGGCTATGCGCGCTTGGACGCTAGTGTGGAGTTGTTGCCGTATAGTCCTACTGGGGAAGTTATTGCGCACGAGGCAGTTTTGCCTAAGGGTGCCGCGAGGGTTGTGAGCACTGGTAATGAGTATGGCGAGGGCTTGAACAAGGCGCGGCCGAAAAGTCAGATTTTCGTTATAGCTCAATATTTGCCTCCTGTTGGTGAGTATGAGATTTATGAGGCTTGGTTGTTGGACGATGAGACTGAGTATGCTTTGAGTTTGGGTTTGATAAAGAGTGGTGAGGGTTTAACTGGGTCTGGTTATACTTCTCAATTGTTTTTCGAGATTCAGCGTAACGTTCACATGTTTGATAACATTATGATTACGCGTGAGGCTTATCCTGATCCTGATCCAAGTCCTGGAGAGATTGTGTTGATGGGCAAGATTGGTCCTTCAAGGAGTTATGTTGGCGTGCCTTCGTCGCAATTCAAGAGGTTAAGATGAGGAAGATTATTATTTTGTTGGCAATGGTTTCGTTGTTGAGCTTGTTGGCATTAGCCGCGCATGATTATAAAACTCCTTTTGATGCTCCAAGGCGTTATGGTGTTGAGAGGGTTACACATTACGATCCCAGGGTTAATTTCGCGCGTGTTGATACGACGGTTTACTTAGGCCCTGGTGTTTTGACTGAGTATAAAGGTGTTGGTAGGGGCGGTTATGCGCCTTTCTACGCGCGTGGCACTGCAAGGGTTAGAAGTTCAACCTGGTATGGTTATCCAAGGGCGCAGGTTGATCTTGTTACAAAGGACTTGCCTTCTTCGGATGATATTCATGAGCAGTTTGAGGCGTGGCTTGTTGACCAGGAAACAGGCCAAAGGCTCTCTTTGGGTACCTTTACAACTGGTTTTGGCGGTACTGGCGTGTTGTATTATCAGATTGATAATTATTTTGACGCGTATGATATTCTAGAGGTTACTAAGGAGCCATTTGATGACAATGATGTCTCTCCTGGCCCTGTAGCTCTAATTGGTAAGGTTCCGCCTCCGAATTTGCCATTATACTTTAACCCGCCGCCTAAGCAGGCGAAAATGGTTACTGAGACGTTTACTGTTAATTAGAACTCAATTATTTTTGCTTTCTGGTGTTTTTCCGTATTTCATGTTAGCCATCTTGCCAGCTCTAATGCCATTCCTAGCTTTGTATGTTTTTGTTCGAGGTTTTTTGCCAGTGCTGGCTCTTTGAATACTTCTTTCACCCAAGTGCTGAAATCGTTTTTGTGCGTGTTGCAGTGGTGTGTGAATATTTCATCATTCATATTCAATAATGCTTTGTGTAGTCCTGGAATGTTTCTTATCATTCCTCCTCCGCGTAGTTTGAAGTAGAGTTCTGGTTGCAGTTCCATGTGTAATTTTCTTCCGTGCTCTTCGAGTATTTCAGGGCAGACTGTTTCGCAGCGTTTCATCACTACTTCTTTGACAGCTTTTACAATTTTTATTATCGTTTCATTTTCAGTTTTTACCATGCGCATTGGTACTGGTGTGTGCTGGCTTAATATTTCTGCTACCGCGCTTCCTAGTCCTCCTGAGTTTTGTTCTGCTGTGACCATGCAGCCTGTTAGTCTTGCGCTGGATATTATCGCGTGTTTGTCTATGGGTTGTATTGTGTGGCAGTCGAGTACTGTGCATTCGATTTCTTGTTTTGCAAGTTTTTCTGCTGCAAGCATTGCGTCATGGAGTATTGGTCCGCACGTGATGATTGTGCAGTCTTTGCCCGCGCGCATTATTTCTACCCTGCCTATTACGAAGGATGTTTTTTCTGTTGTTAACTCTGCTTTTTCGGTTGCTAGTCGTATATATACTGGTCCTTTTGTTGTTCCTGCTGCCAATGTTGCTTTTTTTGCTTGGTTGTAGTCTGCTGGAATTATGATTGTTATATTTGGCAGCGCTCTTGTTAGTGCGATGTCTTCGAATGCTTCTTTGTGCGAATCTGCGATTTTTACGTTGAGGTTTTTGTAGCAAATGTCTCTTATTTGATCCCAGTTCTTGCCAAGTGCGACGCACGTGCTGACGAATGGGATTTTGCCTTCCATTTCAAATCCTGTTGCCATTCCCATCATTGTTTGTTCTGCTTCGCCGCAGTGGATAAATCTATCAGGGTGTTCGCTTGCAAATTTTTTCACTCCGGTTTCTTTTGCCGAGTGCGCGCTTAGTACTATGAGGTCTTCTTTCTGCTTGGCTAGCTCTATGAGTCCTTCTGCGTATCCGTCTTTAATTTTTTTCATGTAGTTCTTCTAGTGCTTGTTCTTCTTCTTGTTGTGTTGGTGTTCTATCATACCATTCGTAGTTGTTTTCTATGAAGCTTACTCCTTTGCCTGGTATTGTGTGCGCGATTATTACTGTTGGTTTTGTCGTGATTGTTTTTGCTTCTTTTAGCGCTTCTATTATGTGCTCAATGTTGTGTCCGTCTACTTCTATTGCGTGCCAGTTGAATGCTTCATATTTTGCTCGTAATGGTTCTAATTGTGTGATTTCTTCTGTATGCCCGTCTGCTTGTATTCCGTTTCTGTCAATGATTAGTGTTAGATTGCTTAGTTTGTGTTTTCCTGCAAGCATTAGTGCTTCCCAGACTTGGCCGTTGTGTTCCGAATCATTTATTATGCAATAAGTATGATGTGTTTTTTTGTTCATTCTTGAAGCCAGCGCGCTTCCCAAAGCTATGCTTGGGCCTTGTCCTTCGCCTGGTGGCATTTCTTTTGTGAGTAAGTCTTTTTTTGCGAAATAGCCCGAGTGTGCCAGGGTAGCATGCCATGCAGGGGCGAGCTTGTTTGTGACAAATATTCTGTCTCTTTCTTCCCAGTTTGGTTTTCTTGGGTTGTGTTTGATTGTGCTGTAGAGTGCTGTGAAGACGTCTGCCATTCCAAGGCTTCCTGCTGTGTGCCCTGTGCCTTTTCGCGTGAGCATTTTGATTATGTCTTGTCTTATCTCGTTTGGCTTCATTCGCATTTTCTCCGTAATGTGTTGTACATTTTTTGCGGTTCTTTTGCTTGTGATATTGCGCTCGTGGCTATTGCAAAGTCTGCTTTTGCTGCTAGCGCGCACGTTTGGTGGTTTATTCCGCCGTCCACGCCTATCATGATTATTGGATTTTGTTTTTTTATTTCTGTTATCTTGTGCAGCGGTTTTTTGATGAATGTTTGCCCGCTAAAGCCCGGGTGTACGGTCATTACGAGTGCTATGTCTGCGTGTACTAGTGAGTCTTTGTTTATTTTTGTTTGAGGGTTAAACGCTATTCCTGCTTTCATTCCTGCTTGTCTTGTTGCTTCAAGCGTTTCTGCTGAATGTTTGGTTGCTTCTGCGTGGAAGATGAATTCTTTTGCTCCCAATTTTGCGAATTTGTTGATGTAAGTGTGGGGTTTGTACGCCATTAGGTGTATTTGCATGTCCATTTTCGGTATTGCTTTTTTTAGCTCGAGTGCTTGTATTGTTTTGTTTGGCACGAACTTGCCGTCCATTATGTCTATGTGTACTTTTTTCGCCCAGCTTAATAGTTTGAGTTTTTCTTTTAGTTCTTTGAGCGTTTTCGCGAGTATTCCTGGTATTATTTCCATTTTGAACTCTCTTTTTTTGGCATCATTCTTTCAAAATTGAAATTAGAAATTGCCTGTTTTGGTAATTTCTTTATTTCTGTCATTCTAGCCTTGCTATTTTTTTGATTCTTCTAATGTGTCTTGCT
>CAZXKS010000008.1:24477-30006 GCA_964641265.1 uncultured Methanosarcinales archaeon
TTATTTCTGTCATTCTAGCCTTGCTATTTTTTTGATTCTTCTAATGTGTCTTGCTTCTTTTGAAAAGGGCGTTTTAAGCCATGTTTGCGCGATTTTTTCTGCTTTTTTCTTTGATAACTGCCAGCCGCTCAGGCATAAAACGTTTGCATCATTATGTTGTCTGCTTAGCCTGGCATTTTTTACTGTCCATACTGCTACTCCTCTTATTCCTTTGAACTTGTTTGCTACTATGCATATTCCTTCTGCGCTTCCGCATGCGAGTATTCCTTTTCCTTCTTTTTGCACTGCTTTTGCTACTTTTGCTCCGTAGTCCGGATAATCGTCTGTTTTTTCGTACTTGTTTGCTCCCCAGTCTTTGATTTTGTAGCCTTTTTTCTGCAAAAACTTTTTCAGGTGTTCTTTTAGTTCGAACCCTGCGTGGTCTGCGCCTAGGTGGACTGTTTTTTGCTCCATTGTAGGTACTCCTTGCTGGCTTTGATAACCGGTACTGCGATGATTGCCGGCGTTTCATAGCAGTGTAATTTTTTGACTGTCTTCTCGAGTTTTTTGTATTTCGTGTCGAATGTTTTGATTATCATGAGTACTTCTTTGTCGTGTTGGAATTTTCCTTTCCAGATGTATTGTGAGTGCATTCCTGGGAGTGTCATTACGCAGCTTGCGAGTTTGTTCTTAACTAGTGTTGCTCCCATCATTTCCGCGTCTTTTTCGTCAGCAGCTGTTACGTAGACTAATATCGGTTTCATGTGGCTTTCCCCTCGCTTCCGAACAATTGTATTCTGTGTTCCACAACCTGCTGAATCAAGTCACGTGCAGGTCCTAGTATGTGTCTTGGGTCGAAGTCTTCTGGTTTTTCTGATAAGAATTTGCGCACAGCAGCATCAAACGCTAATCTTAGATCAGTATCCGTGTTGATTTTGTTTATTCCGTATTTGACTGCTTGTGTTATTTGTTCGTCTGGCACTCCTTCTGGCTTGCCTAGTTGCGCGCCATAACGAGCAGCTTGAGTAACTAGCCATGCTGGCACACATGATGCGCCGTGTAGCACTAGTGGCATTTTGAGTTTTTCTTTGATGGTTTTTAGCAAATGCAAATCTAGTCTTGCGCTTCCTTCAAACTTGTACGCTCCGTGGCTTGTTCCAACCGCAATTGCCAGCGCGTCCACTCCTGTTTTTTCCACAAATTCTGTTGCTGCTTCTGGGTCTGTGTAGATTATGTGTCTTGCTACTATTTTTTCTTCTGCTCCTCCTATCGTTCCTAGTTCTCCTTCTACGCCTATCCCTTTTTTGTGCGCCAATTGCACTATTTTTTTTGTGTTTTTAACGTTCTGGTCGAATGGCAAATGACTCCCATCATACATTATCCCTGTCCAGCCTGCTTTGATGCATTTTTTGATTAGCTCAATGTCTCTTCCGTGGTCTACGTGCAGGACAACTGGTACTTTTTCTTTTGACGCCGTGTATGCTATGGCTTTGATGTACTCCATGCCTGCATAGCTTATTGCTCCTTCTGTTGTTTGCAGTATGACTGGCGCTTTGAGTTTGACTGCCGCGTTGATGATTGCTTGAGCTATCTCCAGGTTGTTTATGTTGAAAGCTCCTACTGCGTAGTTTCCTTTGTTTGCCTTGTTTAGTATTTGTTTTAGTGTGACTAACATTTTAGACCTCCCGCACTTTTCCAGACCGTGCTGCTTGTTTTGTTATTTGTTTTCTGCTTAATAGTATGTTTGTTGCGCCGAAATGTTGTATGACGCTGTTTGCTTGTGCTGCTCCCCACAATAATGCTGTTGGCATGTTTTGTTTGAGCATAAGTGCTGCTAAAAACGCGCTGGCAAAGGAGTCTCCTGCGCCTGTTGGCTCGACAACTGGTACGTCTGTTGGCATGATTGACCATGTTTTGATGCCGTTGTAAGCCCAGGCTCCTTTTGGTCCGTCTGTTATTACCACCAATGGTATGTTTTTTTGGAGTTCTTTTAGGAGCGTTTTGATTTCTGCCTTTTTTCTTGTTACTGCTTGTGCTTCTTCTTTGTTCAGTATCAATATAGTGCACGCGTCTAGTACTGGTTTGAGGAATTTTTTCCCTTGTTCTGCGAGGTAGAGTGAGGGGTTGAAGAGTACTTTTATTCCGTTTCTTTTGGCGTACTGAGCTATTTTGCAGTGCGTTTTCCAGCTCTTGCCGAGCATTGTTCCCAGATAGAGCCATTTTGCCTCTAATTTTCGCGGTAAGTCTTTTGGCATCAATAAGTCGTTGTTTCCTTTGTGGGTGAGTATTGTCCTGTTGCGTTTGAAGCCGGTGAGTATGACGCTGTAGCCTGTGTGTCCTGGTGCTTTTTTGCCGAGGAAGTCAACTTTTTCTTGTTTTAGTTTGGCGAGTATGCTGTCTGCATTGAGGTCTGTTCCGAGTTTGGTGATGAGTCCTGTTTTGAAGCCGAGTCGCGCGAATGATACTGCTGTATTCAGTCCTCCTCCGCCGACTTCTGTGTGCAGGCTGTCAATGAGTATTTTTGCTCCTATTGGCAGGCATATATCTTCGTGGGCGTGTATTCTTTCCAGTTCTATGTCTTTACTCTTGCTCGTAATGAATACATCGATTGATGCACTTCCCACGCTAATTAGGTCATATTTCATTTTACATGTTGTACATCATTATTATGGCTGCTAGCGATACTCCAATTACTGCGCCAAATATAATGTGGCTTATTAGTAAGGTTAATGAGTGGTGTTTTTTATTTACTTCATGTATGTAGATTTCTCTGTGTGGATGCCCTGTGTGAAGTTTTAGTTCTGTTTTGTGTGGCGTGTGTATTATTTCAGATTGTTCTTGCGGTTGTATTATTTCTTCGGGTTTTTCATGGTGTGCGAGATTAAGGAGTGTTACGCTTTTTGTTCTGACAATGCTTGGCTCCGGAGTTTCTGGTTTGGGAATTGTCGGTTTTTTTATTTCTGGTGGTTTTGAAAACTCTGTTTTCAAAGCCCAGCCAAATTTAATTTGGCGTGGTCTTGTTGTTTCTTGTATTTTTCTTTCTATTATTGCTTTCATTCTTTCCTGGTTTCTGGTTGTTCGCATGAGCGCTGCCAATTTATGATCTTTTACGCAATGTTCTACCCAGTTTGCAAAGTCGTTTTTTTGTTCGCTTACGTGGTGGGCGAATGTTTCCAAACTCATTGTTTTTAGTTCTCTGGCTAGTTCTGCTATGTTCTTGACTGTTTTTCCGTTTAGCAGCCAAAATGAGTGTTGTGGTGGTACGTCTTCTATCATTTGTTTACGTGCTTTGTTAGTTCTCTTACTAGGTGTTTTAGTATTGCTTTTTGCGTGTCTATTCTGCTACGTATGTGTCTTAGCTCGTCTGCCAGGTTTTTTTCTCCAAATACGCCTTCTATCCAGTTTGCGAAGTGGTTTTCTACGTCTGTTGCGTATTGTCTGAATGTTTCTTCGCTCATTGTTTCTAGTTCGTCTATTAGTTCGTAGACGCTTTTCAGTTTTCTTCCGTCGTGTAGGTAAAAGTTGTATTTTTCTGGTGTTTTGCCTAGTATTTTTTTAACAATTGTTACTTTTATTTTCGGTTTTGCACGTACAATATGTTTTGGTTTTTTGGCAATTTTGGTCAGTTTGCGTGGCTTTGCTCGTTTCATATGCTCACCTCTTTTAGGTACTGCGCAATTGAAGCAAACAGTCCTTTTTGGTTTTTCAATTTGAGTGTGATATCTTGTAGTACGTTCATGAAGGTGATATACGCATCGTATGGGCTGTCGTATGCGTTGAAGTATTTGTGCACGTCTCCGTCGTTGAACCATTTTGTGCACATGTAGTAGAAGTGGTCTCCTGTTGTGAGTTTTCTCCAAGATTCTATTAGTTCTGGATCTCTGCTTGCTAGCACGCTATTCCTTAATTGATATAGTTGTGTGCTGGCTGATTGTTGCATTTTGTTTCCTAGCCACGCGCTTGTGTCTCTTTCCACGTCTGCCCAGCTCAACAAGTGTGGGACGTCGATTTCGTCTTTTGGCTCTATTTTTAGCAGTTCGCTTGGGTGGTGCCAGCTTATGTTGTGTTTTTTTAGCGCTTTTGGCAGGTTTTTTAGGAAGTTGAATATTCCTGTGTCTTCCCATTGGTGTTCTCCAAATGTTTCGTAGTCCATAAACAGGTTTACTGAATCTCCGAGTATTGGTGCTATCCAGTCTGCGTATTTTTCTGCTGTTAGCGGCCAGCTTTCCCAGCCTTTATTGGAAAACCTGAATGCAATGTCGTCTGATAGGCGATAGTTTTTCATTAACAATTTGATTTTTCTTGTTCCTGCAGGTTTGTAAATGTAGTTTGGGCTTCTCCAGCCTAGTACTGCTTCCCATCCTTCTGCGAGGATTCCTTTAAAGCCTAGTTGTTCTGCTGTTTTTGCCAGCTCGTTGTTGTAAATTAATTCCGTGTTTCTGAATATTTTTGGTTTTTGTCCAAAGTATTTCTTTATTAGCTTCTGGTGTTCTTTTACTTGGTGTACAAATTCATCCTTGTTGTACAAAAAGCTTAGGGAATGGTGGCTTGTTTCTGTTAGGAATTCTACTTTGCCTGTTTGCGCTAGTTCTTGGAAGCTTCTTAGCACGTTTGGCGCGTATTTTTCGAATTGTTCTAACGCTGTTCCTGTAATGCTGTATGCTACTTTGAAATCATCATGCTTTGCTATTAGTTGTTTTATGATGCTGTTTGTTGGCAGGTAGCATTTTCTTGCCAGTTTGAGCATTATCTCTCTATTTTTTGATTGGTCAAAATAGTCTGAATTCTTGCCAATGTCAAATAGCGTGTACTTTCTTATTCTGAATGGTTGGTGTACTTGGAAGTATAGGCAGATATTTGTCATATTCCCTCTTTTTCGTATTTTTTTATATTGTTCATCTTTTAATGTTTTCCCTTTAAAACCTCATGGTATACTTGTTTGACTTTTCTTGCAGGTTCGTCTAGGTTGAATTTTTGTACTTCTTTCATCCCGTTTTGCTTTAGTTCTTCTTGCAGTGCGTTATGTCGTAATACTGCTACTATTTTGTTCGTCATTTCATTAATGTCCCAGAAGTCAACTTTTAGCACATTTTTTAGTACTTCTGATACTCCGCTTGTTTTGCTTATTAGCACTGGCGTGCCGTTTTTGAGGCTTTCCAAAGCTACTAGTCCGAATGGTTCTGAGACGCTTGGCATTACGTAGAGGTCTGCTGTTTGGAATGCTTTGTGTACGTCTTCTCCTTGTAGTGCTCCTGTGAAGATTACTTTGTTTGTTATGCCTAGTTCTGCTGTTCTGTTGATTATTCTTGGCAGCATGTCTCCGTCTCCTACTATCACGAATTTTGTGTTTGGCTCGTGCTCTAGCACTTTTTTGGCTGTTTCTATGAAGTAGTCTGGTCCTTTTTGTAGTGTTACCCTGCCGAGGAATAGTACTGTTTTGTCTTTGAATGTTTTTTCAGATTTTACTGCAGGCGCGTCTTCTATGCCCCAGTGTACTACTTCTATTTTGTCCTGGCTTATTTTGTAGTGTTTGGTGATGTTTTGTTTGGT
>CAZXKS010000009.1:0-28647 GCA_964641265.1 uncultured Methanosarcinales archaeon
AAATGGGAGTGGCCGGATTTGAACCAGCGACAACTACGTCTTCAGCGTAGTACTCTCCCGGGCTGAGTTACACTCCCTTATTCAGAGACAAGTAAAGAAACGCTTTAAAAACCTTACTGCACAACTTCCAATCTTCCAAACTTTCCTGTTCCTAGCTGCTTTTCTCCTTTAAACTCTGATACGTAGCCGTTTATGATGTGCACTTTCATTCCTGCTTTTACCATGTCGCATTGTTCGTTCCAGAGTGTTAGCGTGATTTCTCCTGATGCGTCTTTTGCTTTGGCGTTGGCTACTTTTCCTGATTTGCCGAATTTGTCGAATGTTCTTGGCTCTTCAATGCTTACGACTTCCACTACCATGTCTATTTTGCCTTGTCCTGCTTGTAAGTCTTTTATTTCCATTTTCTGCCTCCCTAAATGTGCATTTGCCCTGTTATGAGCTTGTATATTGTGTCTTTTAGCTCGCTTATTTTTACTCTTTTCTGTGCTGCAGTATCTCTTGCGCGTATTGTGACGTCATTGTTTTGTATTGAATCAAAATCTATTGTGATGCACCATGGCACTCCTATTTCGTCTAGTCTTGCATATCTTTTTCCTATGCTTCCTGTTTCGTCATACATTACTTCGTAGCATCCGCGTAAATCTTCATAGATTTCTTTTGCTTTTTTGACGAGGTCTTTTGCCTTTTCGTTGGACATCAATGGGAAGATTCCTGCATGCAATGGCGCGAGTGTTGGCGGCAGTGAGAGCCATACTCTGTCTTCTTTTTGTCTGTATGCAAGTTCTAGTACTGCGTAGAATGTCCTGTCCAGTCCTATCGACATTTCCCAGATGTGTGGTATGAATTTTCTTCCTTCTGGCGTTATGAAGTTGAGGTCTGTTTTGCTTGTTTCCATGTGTCCTTTTAGGTCGTAGTCTGTTCTGTAGTTGTTTGCTACAAGCTCAACCCATCCTAGGCTTGTTTCGACTTCAAAGTCCCAGCCTTCTTTTGCGTAGAATGCTCGTTCTTTGTCGTCGAGTTGCCTGAACCTCATTTTTTCTTTTGGAATGCCGTATGCTTCAAAGAGTTGTTGTGTTCTTGCTAGGTAATAAGCGATTATTTTGCCGCTTACTGTTTTGTCTTTGACTAGTTTTTCTGCTGAGATGTATTCTATTTTGTCGCTGTTTGCTTTCATTATTCTTAGCGCGCAATTTGTTACTTCTTCCCATCTTTCTACTTCGTTTATTTGTTCTGGGTCAAAGAATACTTCTGTTTCCATTTGTGAGAATTCTACTTGTCTTAAGAGGGTTTGTCTTGGCGAGATTTCGTTTCTGAATGATTTTCCTGCCTGTGATATTCCTTTTGGAAGTTTTACTCTCATTGTTTTTACTATTCTTGCCCAATCTACGAAGATGCTTTGGCAGGTTTCTGGCCTGAGGTAGCATCCTGCTTTTGTTGCTATTCCTACGTCTGCTTTTACCATCATGTTGAACCTTTTCACGTCCATTAGTTCGCCTTTGCACTTCGGGCATTTGACTTTGTGTTCTCTCAATCCTGCTGTGAGTTCTTCTAGTGGTGCTGATTCCTTGTATGGTTTTTTCGTGATTTCTTCCAGCAGTTTGTCTGCCCTGTGTATCGTGTTGCATTTTTTGCATTGCGTGATTGGGTCGTTGAAGTTTGCCAGGTGTCCTGATGCTTTGAACACGTCTTCTGACATTATTACCGCGCCGTCTAGTTCTAGAAAGTCTTCTTTTTGCACTAGTTGTTTTCTCCAAAGCTCCACTATTTTTCTTCTTATGGTTGCCCCGTATGGTCCGTAGTCATAGAATCCTGCTGGCGAATTTGGGTATATCTCGCTAGCTGGATAAAACAGGCTTCTTCTTAGTGCCAGATTGACGACATCTTCATATGTGACCATACTTAGAACCTATTTCACGTGATTTAAAAAGATTGTGGGTTTAGTTAAGATTAAGCACGTTTATCTTGGTGGGCGCGGGCACAAGTAATTATTTTCTCTGGAATGCGTTAAAGATGATTCCGATTGCCACAACGATTAGTAGCAGCGGTATCCAAGGAACATTGATTATCACTACACCGAGCTCGCTCAACAACCATACAACTCCAATGACGAGCAATATCACGCCAAATATTGGAAACTTTTTTGCCATAATATCACCTCTTATAAACGATAAGATAGACTGATTATTTAAAAACTATTTGTTCAGCCACTCCAACTCTTCCTCATCCAGCTTTAATTCTCGTGTAATTGCTTCTGTGCTCGGATGCTTTAGTTGGTAAAGCCTGTGAATGTATGGCAGGCTTTCTTGCAGCGCTTTTTTCTTTGAGCAGTGTGTTGCAGTTGCCAGTTTTTCTGCTACTCTTTTGCGCCTGTTGTACTTTTGGTTTGCCATCCAGATTTTCAGCAATCTCTGTGTTCTGCCGTATGATACGAAAGCTGTTGATTTTTTGTCTTTTGCCACTGCTATTCCTGCCGTTATTAACACGTTGACATAAGCTAAGTATCTCCAGTATTGCCATCTTTTGATTCTGCCGCGGTAGATGTCTGCTTTGCTTAATGCCTCGTATGCTCGTGCTAGTTCTTGTGGGTTTTTGTATTCTTTTGGCATGTTTTCATCTATCCATAGGAAGCATTCGTCTATGTCTTCGTCCACTAAGTCCAAAGCGCTTATTGCCACAACAGGATCTGTTGACTTTAGGATTTTTACTAATGCTTGCATTATGCTTTCTGAGTGTTCTCTTTCGTGCAGTGTTTCTAGTTCTTCCATAGTCAAAGCACTAGCTTGTACTAGGATTTGTAGGTCTGTTATTGCTCCTCGTAAGTCTCCTCCGCTTCTTCGAGCAAGTGTTTTCAGCACGATTTCGTCTGCTTTTATTTTTTCTGCATCAAGAATTCGTTGTAATGCTGACACCATGGTCGTCATGTTTAGTGCTCCGAATTCTACCATTGTGCTTTTTGTGCGCAGTGTGTTGAATTTTGAGTCCCATGGGTCGTTCGCAACGAGTATGATTGGGAATTTTGATTTTGTTATTAGTTCTGCAAGGGCTGATACTCCTCCTCTGTCTTCTGTTCCTGCAATGCCGTCCAGCTCGTCTACGAGTATTATTTTGTCTTGCGAGAATAGGCTTTGTTGTTTTAGTGCGTTGCCGATTTTGGCATTGATTTCTTCTGCATTTCGGTGGTCTGAGGCATTTACCTCTACCAGTTCAAACCCTAATTTACGGGCTAGCGCGTGCACGCTTGCTGTTTTTCCTGTTCCTGTTGGTCCATATAGTAATAATGCTTTTTTCTTTTGTTTTGAGTAATTAACTACAAAATCGTGCAGTTGTTTTGTGTTTTGCGGTATGTTTTCCAGTTCTGGTTTGTGTTTTTGTACCCACAGCATATCTGTTCTTGGGCGATCAGGCCTTATTAATTTTTGTGTGGCGTAATGTTTATATAAGAAATAGAAGGATTGTACTTGTATGAAGGCTGTGGATGTTGATTTTAGGAAGATTGATGTTGTGGATTATTATTCTCAGCTTGACCAGGTTAAGGTTAGGATTTTGTTTGAAGACGGGAAGGAAAAGGCGCTTGTAAAACAGTTTTCTGTTACGGATCCTTCTAAACAGGCTTCTGATATGCTTTCTGAGATTAAGTCTAAGTTGAAAGAGCAGCATAAGGTTTTTTCTCTGGACGATCACCCGCTCGCCAATGTTTTGGTTTTGCGCTTCAAGCAGGAAGAGGATATTTTGCATGAAAGGATTGCTAAGTTTTTAGCCCAGGTTAGAGAGCGTATTCGTTCTGGTAGGCTTTCTAATTTGAGTTATTTGGATATGGAGAAGAAGGTTACGGGTTTTTCTGCTAATTTTAATTAAAATTCAACACTTATCTTTATTTCCGGCGTTATTTCTTCTGTTCCTTTTCCTGTTTCTATTTTTTCTGCTGCCGTTGTTGTTTTTAGGTCGTCAAGAACTCCTTTTAAGTCCATTTTGGTTTCAATTATTATGCTTTTTACTGGTGCTTTCATGCTTAGTTTTGCTTCTGATTTTTTCTTGCGTACTGCTGCAAGTATTGCTACTGCGATATTTCCTGCGTTTTCTGCTTGCTCGTTCATTTCTGGCGGCTCTGGCCATTTTGCCATATGTATGCTTTTGTGGCCTTCGTGATTTTTGAGATAGAGATGGTAGATTTCTTCTGTTATGAATGGCGTGAATGGTGCCATTAGTTTGATGATGGCGTACAAACAAACTGTCAGTGCTTGTTGTGCGCTTTTTTTGTGTTGTGGTGTTTTTGGCTCGTACATTCTGCTTTTGATTAATTCCAGGTAGTTGTCGCAGAAGTCTTCCCAGAAGAATTTTTCAATGGATGCTTTTGCGTGCGAATAGTCGTATTTGTCAAATGCTTCTGTTGCTTCTTTTATTGTTTTTGCTAGCCTTGTTAGTATCCATTGGTCCATTATTTCTGTTTCTTTGCCCTTGCAGTCATAGTCTTTTAAGTGCATGTTTACGAATTTGCTTGCGTTCCAGAGTTTTGTTACGAATTTGTCTCCTGCTACGAGCTCTTTTTCTTGGTAGGCGACGTCTTCTCCGAGTTTGCAGCCTCCTGCCCAGTAGCGCATGGCGTCCGCGCTGAATTTTGAAAGGATTGTTTGTGGCTCGATGACGTTTCCTTTGCTTTTTGACATTTTTTCGCCGTGCGGGTCAGTGACGTAGCCTGATAAGACAACGTCTTTGAAGGGTGTTTTGTCGTAATGTAAATGTGCTTTGACTACTGTATTGAAGAGCCAGAAGCTGATGATTTCATGCGCTTGTGGGCGTAAGCTGAACGGGTACATTTTGGAATGATACTTCTCAGGAACCATGCTGAGGGCTAATTGTGGTGTCATGCTGCTTGTCGCCCAGGTGTCCAAAACGTCTTTTTCTGGGATGAATTCTGTTGACCCGCACTTGCATTTTGTTGTTGGCTTGTCTTTTAGCGGGTCTACTGGCAGGCTTTTTTCTTCTGCCAATGTTGGCTCGTCGCATTTTTTGCAGTACCATACTGGGAATGGCACTCCGAAGAATCTTTGTCGCGAGATTAGCCAGTCCCATTGTAGGCCTTTGACCCAATTATTATAGCGATGTTTCATGAAGTCAGGATGCCATTTCAATTCTTCTCCCCATTCAATCATTTTTTCTTTTAGGTCCAGGTATTGTATGAACCACTGTTTGCTTTGTACTATTTCGATGTCTGTTCCGCATCTTTCGTGGACTTTGACTGCGTGAGTTATTGGCTTCTGCTGTCGCAAGAGTCCTTCTGCTTTCAAATCAGCGAGTATTGCTTTTCTTGCGTCGTGGATTTTGAGTCCTGTGTATTTGCCGGTAAGGGTCGTCATGATTCCTGTTCTGTCAATGGCTTCTTTCAATGGCAGGTTGTATTTTCTGTACCATTCTATGTCTGTTTGGTCTCCGAACGTGCAGCACATGACTATGCCTGTTCCTTTTGCTGGGTCTACTCTTTCGTCTGCCATTATTGGTACTTCTGCTTTGAACAATGGCGTGATGGCTTTTTTGCCAAAGAGTTTTTTGTATCTGTCGTCGTTTGGGTGTGCGAAGACTGCCACGCATGCTGGAAGCAATTCTGGTCTTGTTGTTGCTATAACTAAGTCTTTGCCGTCTGTTTTAAACGCGATATCGTTGAACGTGCTGTTTTTTTCTGCGTCTTGGCATTCTACTTGTGAAATGGCTGTTGCACAGAGTGGGCACCATAAGCTGGGTGCTTCTTTGCGGTAGATGCGTCCTTTCTTGAATAAGTCAATAAAGCTCCATTGTGAGATGCGCCTGCTTTGGGTGTCTATTGTGCTGTAACTTTTCGTGAAATCGCAGCTCATTCCTATTCTTTTCCAGTCGCCTATGAACGCAGGCATTATTTCTTTGAGTGTCTGCTCGCACAGTTTGATGAATTCTTGCCTGTCCATTTTGCTGCCCTTGACGCTTTTCATTTTCTCTACAAGCCGTTCTGTTGGCAAGCCATTATCATCTGTTCCCCATGGGTAGAACACGTTAAATCCGCGCAGTCTTTTGTAGCGCGCGATTATGTCTTGCTGAGTATAACTGAACGCGTGTCCTATGTGCATTTTTCCAGAAACTGTTGGCGGCGGTGTGTCTATGCTGTATACTTCTCCCTTCTCATCTGGGTTGAACTTGTATGTTCCTTCTTTTTCCCAGTATGCTACCCATTTTTCTTCTGATTCTTTTGGATTGTATCGGTCAGCCATAAGAAGAAATCACTATGATAGGTTTAAAAACGTTTCTTCAGAATTTAACTTTCCTTGTCTTTCTTTCTCTTCTCAGCAGATCGCCAATGTCAAACAGTCTTTTTATGACCACTCTTTTGTCTGTAAATGGTGCCGTCATGTCTCCGTAGCCGAGGCATTCCTTATGCTGGTTTAAAATCACCACTCTGTCTCCTATTTCTGGGTTGTTGTGTGTTGTTATTCCTTTTGCGAATACGTCTCTTCCGCAAATGTATAGCCATTCTGCTTTTTCGTTGAGTATGACGTGTTTGCGTGCTTCTTTGCCTATCTGTTGTAAGAAGTCTATTGATGGAATTAGCACTGGTCCTCTTATGTGTGCTATGCATTCTCCTGAATAGACTGGGTATTGGCCGAGGAATTGTTTGTCTTTTACGATAAAATATGAGCGGTTGATGATTTGTGCGTCTATTTTCTTCTTGATGCCAAATGGTTTCAGAAACTCTTCAACATTCATAGTCTCACCATCTTCGCTATAAAGAATCCTTCTGTTTTTGTTTTGTGGGGCCAGAATCTTTTGCACATTGCTATGTCCGGGTTTAGCTTTTTTCCAAATACTTCTGTTAGTCCCGGGTCTCCGATTTCTAGGCTTACTTTTTCAAGTTTGACGGGTAAATTGTCAAGTGCCCATTGTATGTTTAGCTCGTTTTCTTCTGGTTCGAGACTGCACGTGCTGTATACGAGTGTGCCGCCTGTTTTTAGCAAATTTACTGTGCCTGCTAGCAGTCTTTTTTGTATTTCACTGCTTGTTTGTATTCCGTCTAGTGTTCTTTTTTCAAACCAGCCTGTTTCGGTCAGATAGTTGCCTGCACAGGGCGCGTCGAGTAATATTTTGTCGAATTGTATGCCTAATCTGCTTGCCATTAAGGCATTTCCTTCAAACACTGTTGTATTTGTAATGCCGCATCTTTCAAGATTCATTAGCAAACTCGGAATTCTGTGTGGCTTTAGTTCGTAGGCAACTATGGTTCCTTGATTGCGCGTGTGCGCTGCTAATTGTGTTGTCTTGCCGCCGGGTGCTGCACATGCATCAAGCACTATGTCTGTTGGTTTTGGGTCGAGGACTTCTACTGGCAGTTGGGCTGCCGCGTCTTGCAGATAATAGTAGCCTAGCAAATGCTCTGTTATTGCTCCAAGAGAAAATTTTGACTGCACTATGGTATAACCGTTTTTCGTAAATGGTATGCGTTCAAGTTTGACTCCTAATTTCTCCAGTCGTGCAATAAGTTCTTTTGCTGATGTTTTTAGCGTATTGACACGAAGGGTTGGCAGAGTCTGTATTTCTGCTATTTCGCCGCCCAGTTGTTCATATCTATGTTGAAAGAATTCTTTTCCAGCGTTGGCCATGTGGTGTGTCCTCTACAGCTATGCTTTTTTTCTTGAGTTCGTCTCTTATTTCGTCTGTTCTTGCCCAATTTTTGAGTTCTCTTGCTCTTTCTCTTTCTTCTAGTAGTTTTTGGATTTCTGTTGGAAGTTTTTCTTCTTCTTTTAAGATACCTAGTACTGTGTTTGTTTGCTGCATGAATTCTGCTATTTTTTCTGCGTCTTGTTTGCTTAGCTCGTGTGTTTCTAATAGTTTGTTTATGAAATTAATCAGGTCGAATATTGCTGCTAGTGCTGGGCTGATTTCCAAATCACCATCTAGTGATTGTTCGAATTTTAGTTTTGCTTTGTCTATTGCGTCTTGCACTTCTTCGTTGTTTTTGCTGCCGTGTGCTTCTTTTAGTCTTGTGATGAAGTCGTTTAGTTTTTGGACTGTTGCTGTTGCCGCGTCGAGTGATTGGAAGGTGAAGTTTAGTTTTTGTCTGTAGTGTGTTGCCAGCAAAAGGTAGCGTACTGCTAGCGAGTTGTAGCCTTTTGCTAGCAAATCTCGCAGTGTGTAGAAGTTTCCGAGTGATTTTGACATTTTTCTTCCGTCAACGAGTAGGTGTTCTGAGTGTAGCCAGTAGTTGACGAATTTTTTGTTTGAGCACCCTTCTGTTTGTGCTATTTCGTCTTGATGGTGTGGGAATATTAAGTCTACTCCTCCTGCGTGGATGTCCAAGGTAGTAAATTTTTCTGGTTCGAATTTGCTGTTTTGAAACGCGTCTGACAAATGTTTGACGCTCATGGCTGAACATTCTATGTGCCAGCCTGGTCTTCCTTTGCCTATTTCTGTTTCCCAGAACACTTCTCCGTCTGCTTTGTCCCACATTTTCCATAGCGCAAAGTCTGCCACGTTTTCTTTTTCATATTCATCGGCTTTTACTCTTCCTGACGCTCCTGCTTGTAGTTGTGAAATGTCTATGTGTGCTAGTTGTCCGTAGGGCTTGAATTTTGTTATTGAGAAATAGACTCCGTCTTCTGTTTTGTACGCTATTCCTTTTTCAAGGAGTATTTTTATCATTTCTATCATTTCTTTTATGTGTTCTGTTGCTTTTGGGTAGACTTCTGCTCGTTCGATGTTTAGCGCGTCTAGGTCTTCGAAGAATGCTTTGGTGTATTTTTCTGTGAATTCTTTAAGTGGAACTTTTTCTTTTTGTGCTCCTTTGATTGTTTTGTCATCTACGTCTGTGATGTTCATTACTTGTTTTACCTGGTATCCTCTGTATTTTAGCCATTTTCTTAGAAGGTCTTCAAAGACGTATGTTCTAAAGTTTCCGATGTGCGCGTAGTCGTACACTGTTGGTCCGCAGGTGTATATGCGTACCGGTTTCTGAACTGGCTTGAATTCTTCTTTCTTTCTTGTTAGTGTATTGTGAAACTTCATCGTTAAATCGTGCAATTGAACGGTTTATAAACTTTCTGGGAAGAATAAGTGGCCGCCCAAGCCAGGTATTCTGGCCGGACGGCCGTGGACGACGTATAATTGCGAAACCTATTTTTTTCTGAACCTCGCCAATACTGGCGCCAGTCTTTTCATTAGTTGTTGCATTGAGTATCTTCTTGTTAGCATGTATGTTCCTGATGCTAGGAATGCTAGTGCTATTATGTATCCGAGCAGTATTGCGATGTCGCCGAGCATGCTGATTAGTGAGGCGTCAAAGAGTAGTGCTCTTCTTATCAGCTGGCTGCCTAGCACGTATGGGTTGAAGCTTGCGATGTAGGCAAATGCTTCTGGCATGCTTTCTATTGGAATTATTACGTCGCTGATGAACAAAAATAGTGCTCCTATGCTTACTGCACCGAGTGTGGCTGTTTCTTCGCTGTTGAATACATATCCTACGATCATTCCTATTAGTATGAATAGGCTGTTGATGATGAGCAGTAATATTATTGCTTCTGGCGCGTTGGTGATTATTTGGCCTGTGAAGAAAATACTTGCTATGGCTAAAATTATGATCACTTGTAAAAACAGCAGGATTGATGCTGTGATGAAGTTTGCCAGGATATAACTTGAATCTTTTACTGGCGTCATGTAGGTTCTGAAGCTTGCCGGGCTGTGCTTGTCTAGCAGTATGAGTGTTGGTGTTATTAGCAGTGCTGTGAACATTATTACTAGTACTATCAGAACTGGGAACAGATAATTCAGGTATGTTTTTTCTTGTACGAGTGGTTTTATTGTTGTTACTATTGGTTGTGTGATTGCTTCTGGGTCTTTAATCTCTATTGCTTTTATTTTGTTGTCAATGTCATTTAGTGCTTGTTGTACTTGTAATAGGTTGATGAGGCTTTTGTCTAGTAGTCCTACTATTGCTTCTAGTACTCTTATGCTGAATTGTCTGCTTGTATCTGCTTTCTGTAGTCTGCTTTTAGTGCTTCCTATTGCTCCTGTCAGCGCGTTAATTTGTCCTGCGAATGATTCGAATGAGTTTTGGGTTAGATTTTTTGTTTGTGACATGTCTGTTTTGAGTTTCTTTATTTCATCAACGCTTTTTTGGAAGTTTGCAAGAAGTTGGTCTTTTACTTCTGGGCTCGCAGTTGATGATTTTACAAGCGCGTCTGCTGCGTCTATGAAAGATGTTGCTTTGCTCAGTCCTTTTTCGCCTAGAGCTAGTGCGCTTTCTACCCATTGTTTAACTTGAGTGTTGGCTCTTGTCAGGTTTTCTATTGGAAAGTCGCTTTCATCAAGTGTTAAATCTATGTCTCCTAGTTCTGCTTGTAGTTCTTTGGCGTTTTTGTTCATGAGTTCGTTTTCCGTGGTTAGCTTGACTACTGCTTCTCGCTGGTCTCCAATTCTTTTTTGTGTGTAATCGATCGTGTCTAGAAGTACTTTTGTCAGGTTTTGGCTTGCTAACAGTGCGTGTTCGCCAACCTCTTTTGTCATGACTTGCATTATCGTCCACACCATGTTTATTCGTGAATAGTCAACGTGGAAGGTGATTTGGTTTTTTGTAGAAACGCCGATTGTAAAATTGCTAGGAAATATCATGCATGTATTGATGTCAGCGTTTTTGATTGCATTGATGCATTTTTCTTCTGTGTCATATTCTACTACTTTGAATTGTTCTCTGAGCTGGTCGAGAAATTTTGTTGTTATATCGCTTACTTCTGGTCTGTAAGTTCCTATTTTTACTGCGTATAGGTTGCTGTTGTCAAATGCGAGTCCTGCAAGAAATATCACAATTAGCGGTCCAAGGATTACTATGAGCGAACCTGCTTTGGCCCTAATTAGGTTCTTGATGTTTTTCTTTACTAGTTCGATTACGTCTGCGTTCATCTTTTAATTATCGCCTCAAACACTCTTCCCAGAGTCGGGCGTGCGACGTGCAGGCTCTGGATGTCTTTTTGTTTTTCTACGTATGATGCTATTATTGGCAGTACTTGTTCTGGTACTGGTGTTTGAATTACTAGCTCTCCGGCTTCTTCTGTGATTTTTGAGAAGTATTTTCTTTTGTTCTGTAATTCTTTCAGTAGCTTTCCGTATTTTTGTGTTGCTGTTTCAAAGAATATTTCAAAGTTTCTTGAGTATATGTCGCGGAGTTCTTGTGTGGTTCCTATTTCTATAAATTTTTTGTTTTGGAGGATTGCTATTCTGCTGCAGAGTAGCTCTATTTCTGCTAGGAAATGGGACGCTAGAAGAATTGTTGTGCCTTTCGCGTTTATTTGTTTTATTAATTCCCAAAATCGTTTGCGTAGTATTGGGTCAAGGTCTGCTGTTGGCTCATCTAGTACGAGTATCATTGGGTCGTTAAGCAACGCGCAGGCTATGTCTAGTCGTTTTTGCATGCCTCCTGATAAGTGTGCCGCTATCGTATCTCTGGCATCTTTTAGTCCGACAAGTTCTATGAGTGCGTTGCATCTTCTTGTTAAGTCTGGCTCTGCAATGTGGTAAAGTGTTGCAAAGTGTTCAAGGTTTTCGCGTACTGTTAGTTTGTTGTAGAAGCTTGGTGTTTGGGTTGAAAACCCGACATTTTTTTTGATCAGTTCTGGGTTTTTGAAAATGCTTTGTGTGGTTCCGTCTGGCATTGCTATAAGCACGTCTCCTTGGTCAGGTTTTAGAAAGCCTACTAGAATGTTTAGCAATGTTGTCTTTCCTGCTCCGCTCACTCCTATTATGCCAAATATTTCTCCGTTTTTGACATCAAATTCTATGCCTTCTAGGATTTTGTTCTGCTCGAAGCTTTTAGCTACGCCTTGCGCTCTTAGCACTGTTCCTTTTTCGAGTGTTTTGAACGTACGCTCTATATAGCTGTTGACTTGTGCTTCAGACCATCCTGCTTTGAGAAGCAGTTGTTTGATTTCGTTGCGGGATAATCCTTTTTCTGCTGTTATGCGTATGTGTTCGGCCAGTGCGTCGTCCATCTCTTTTCGAAGTATACTTTGTTTTAAAAACAAACGCCACTATTTTGGAGTGGTCATCTTGGATTTTTCTATAACAATTCGACAAAATATTTTTATACTCCTATTGGTCATATGGGCTTATGCCGGTTTGTGAATTGTGTGGTCGCGATACTCAGTTGTTTTCAGCAGTTGTTGAAGGTTCTGAGTTGAATATATGCGCTTCTTGTGGCAAATTTGGCAGGGTTATTCAAAAACCCGCATCTCGTGCTGTAAAAACTCCTCTACCAAAGGCTCCTGAAGTGGTTGAAGTTGTTGTGCCTGACTTTGCCCAGCGCGTTCGTCTTGCCAGGGAAAAGTCCGGTATGACCCAGAAGGATTTTGCTCAGTTTTTGAATGAGAAGGAAAGCATTGTTCAGAAGTTGGAAGCTGGTTCTTTTTCTCCTTCTATTAGCTTGGCCAAAAAGCTTGAGAAGTTGTTAAAAATTGAGCTTGTTGATGTTGAGCAGGATGAAAAGGCTTCTGTTCAGAAGAAGAATTCTGGCCCGTTGACGATTGGAGATATTATCAATATTAAGAAGTAGTCCAAACCTTATACCAGCAATTGCCGGATTGCTCGTCAAATACTTTTGTGAATTGTTTGTCGAGTTCTTCTATCAGCTTTTGGGTTTTTTCTGGGCATTGTTCTTCATCTGGTGGGCAGATTATTCCTCCTCCGCAATTATCTAAAAGTATTGCTCCTATTTTTCCATGGTTTGTTGAAACGTAGTCTGTAAAATCTTTTGATGTTTCCGCTCCATATATCAGGTAGTACATCTTCTCTATCTTTTGATCTGTGTATGCTGCTATGATTGGGTTCGCCGTCCATATTTCTCCTTGTATTCCGTCTTGTAAATAGCCAAAATATTTTTCTGCAACTTGGTCTGGTTGTTGAGGCTCATTGCCATAGTAATATTGTATGCTTGTGTATAGCATCCATGCGCTTAAAACAATCATTAGTATGCCGAAGACGTATTTTTTTCTGATCTTTAGTTTTTCATACGCCCATACTACTCCGAGCGCTGTGAGCATTGCTATAAATGGCAGAAATAGTGTTAGATATCTGTAGTCTCTGCAATTTAGTTGCATGAAATATATTGCTGGTATTGTAAGCGCGAGTAAAAACAGTAGGTGTTCTTTTCTCCATTTTTTCCAAAGAGCCAAGATTCCAACTAGGGCCATAAAGTGTAGTTTTGTCTCGGTAAACACGAGCCACCAGGCGTACTGCCACCATGGCTTATAGCGCAGCACGTTGCAGCCAAGTGCTTTCGATATTGTTTCTTGTGCTGCTTGTAATGTTGCAAACAAACTTCCATAAACTATCCAGCTCCAGATGAAGTATGGCAAAATCACAAGGCTAAATCCGGCTGCTATTTTTGCTATTGATTTCCATTTTTTTTCCAAGCCAAGCAATATTACTAATATTATTATGAAAATCCCAGCTGGGAATTTTGCTAGAAAGGCCAGTCCTGTTGTTGCTCCTGCCCATGCGTGTTTTTGCTTTACAAACAACCACAGCGCCAGTAGCACTAGGAATGCGCTTGGAATTTCTGTATATTGGTGAAAGCTTAGATGGTAGAATATTGGGCTTAGTGCAATGATTAACGCTGTTATAATTGCTGTTTTTCCATCCCACCAAAATTTTGCCAGTTGATAAGTCAGCCAGACTATTCCTAGCATGAGTATTATTTCGAAAAGTCTGCCGAACAGCACTGGGTCTAATCCTGTTTTCCATAAAAATCCAAGAACGATTGGTACTAGTGGTGGTCTTATGTGCTCCCATAGTCCGCTTTGTCCTTGGCTGTAGATGTATTTGCCCATTCCGATGTAGACGCCTGAGTCCCACCAGATTTCGTGCCAGCCAAATGCAAATATCAGTCGTATAACTAGCGCGAGTGCTAGTATTGCTAGGAGTGAATAATTTTTCTTCATATTAATATCGGGTTTGGATCGTCGAATGATGACTGGTTTGGATATTCTCTGAAGATTTTTTGGCCGTATGGATAGCTTGCGCTGTGAAAGAGTATGACTTTTCTTGTCTCGTCTTCGTCGAGCCATTCCTTAACCGCTTCGTAGTCTTGGCTGTTGAATACTCTTGTAGCCAGCACTGTTGCGTTTGTCTCTCTTGCTTTTTCTGTGACTTTTTTCATTTGTCCAAATTCGTTTAGGGTTACATATGTTATGTTCAAAGGTATTGCTTTTGACAGCTCGCTCATGTATGATGCAGGTGTTTGATAGTACCATAACGCGTAAGCATCTTCTGTTGCGTTGATTGCCATTATTCTGTCTTTGGTTGTGATTTTGATTGGTCTGTTTCCTATGATGGCTTTGTTTCCGTGTATGGTTATTGGCGGGCTTCCTGTAAGTTTTAGGTCGTGTCCAAGTGCTAGGTAGACGTATTTGTCTGGTATGCAGATGACTGCTATTCCTCGTTTGCTTAGGTGTTCTGCAGCGTAAACTTTGCCTGGATGGTCGCAGTCGCTTACAACTGCTGTTGCGTTGTAGCGTACGGCTTGCTCTACCATCATGTTGACTCCGTGCGTGTCTATGATAACTGCTAGATCTCTTCTCAAAAATCGTGTTGTTGGATATTGCAGTTTGTCTTTTGGCACTTCAAATCTGAATGTTCCGTTTTCGTCTGCTGCAAACCATCTGTTTCCTTTTTTTGCTACTAGCGTGCCTACTGCTGGAATGTGTGTAAGGTTTATTTTTTTGAGTTCACGTATTCGTGCTCCTTCATGCCAACCTATTTCTGGCAATAGTTCTGTTTGGTTGTATGTTAGTCTTTCTGAGAATGTTACAAGAATTTCAGGGCCGTAAGGGTTTGCCATTTGTCCTCCTAGCCAGTCTCGGTATACTCTGTCGTCTTGTGATACTATTGTGCTTGTTGAGTTGAGCAATATTGTGGTGTTTCCTATTATTACTATGCTTGCGTTTTTTGTTAGTTTGGGAAGAATTGGAGATTTATAGCCTGTAATCACTGTTGTATTGGCCTCGACCGCTTGTTCATCAAAGTTTATTCGCGGCCTTGCCCCCCGTGCTAGTTTTTCTAGAAGTTCTGCGCGATAAGTATTGCCTGCGAGCCGCCATTCTTTTGATGCAACTCTTAGGAATGCTGCTCTGTTTCTTCCGCAGCCTAGTGAAGCGCTTGTCTCGTAAATTAGTGCCATCTCTTCATGGTTTTTGCTTTTTACTTGGTCATAGAAGTTCAGGCTTTCGCATATTTTGCTTGAGTTTCCTTCTAGCCTGCCTGCTATGAGTGTCGCGTCTCCTCTTGCGAACGGATCTGCTTTTTCGTTTCTTGTAATTTGTTCCATTTGTTGCACGATTCTGGAAAGTTCTGCGCCAGCTGCTTTTGCAGTGTGTGTGAAATCGATTTCGTGTGCGTATGGGTCTGCGCGTTTCAGGAACTTGTTTATTGTGTTATTTAGCATTCCTGTATATACCAATCCTGTGTAAACCTGGCCGTCTATGACAAGTGCGGGGGCTTGTGTTATGTTGTAATTGCCTGCCAGCAATTTAACTAGAGGTTCATCTTTGTAATCTTTGTCAAGAGATAGTATGACTAATTGTTGATCGTATTCCTCACTCATGTCTTGAAGTATGAATCCTTGCCGCTCGCTGGCATCATCGTCTATTTCGTAAAAGAAGATTATGGGCAGGTATGGCTTGTCGCACTCGCTATTGAGTTTTTGTATCAGTGAAAGAAATCTTAGCTCTAGTAGGAAATATTTTCTTTTAAGATAATCGTAATCTTTGCGCCTGAAAAAACTGAAGCGTGAATAACTGCCCAGGTCATCGCCTACCTTTCTAACTTCTTTTTTTAGGTTTGATATCCGTGATACCATTATCTCACATTCCTCGCCTCCGAATGTTTCTGTAAAAAACCGCTCTAATCTGTATGCCTCACTATCTATTTCATGTACTTGCATTACGTTTTCTATTATTGAAATGCGGAATGTGTCAAATAAGTGGTTTATCAGTATGCCTGCTGCAAAAATTAGAATGGTGAGAAGTAGGCTTTGCCAGAGAACTTTTTTCTGTTTATCCATAAAGAAGTGGAACTAGCTGCTCCTTGCTCACAAGTCCTGTTTGCTTGTGTTTAAAATTCACTACAAGTGTTGGCGTGCTGGTTATTTCGTAGTAGTCTTCTAAGAATTCTAATTCTTTTGAATATTGGTTTTCTATGGCAAATACGTGGATGTCGTATTCTTCTACAAGCGAGTCAAGGATTTTTCCTTGTTGCTCGCTTTGAGTGTCTTGCCGTTTGAAGTAGAAAAGTATTATGTTGGTTTTGCTTCCGCAGTCTGCCTCGAGTTTTTTGTCCAAAATGTATGTTCGGATTTGCATTAGGTGGTATTTTCTTTTTAGGAAGTTGTAATCTTCCGCGCCTAGTTTTTCTTTGGCATCAAGTGCTCCTAGCACCTTGCCTAGTTTCCAGAGTTCTTCGCTGAGCGAGCCGAGCCTTTTTTCTGCGAGATCACAATTTGTTTCAAAGCTTTCGAAAAGCTCTTGTTCTACTAGGAAGCTTTCTGCGTCTAGTTCTGACTGGCGCAGTATTTTTGATATCTCGTTTGCTCCTGCTGATTTCCATGAGTTTCCAAGCAGCAAGCCTGTCGAAAACACAACCGCTACGAGCAGGATTGTTGTAAGCATGACTTGTTTTTTCATTTTACTCTCCACACCCTTATTCTTGAGCCAGTCTCAAGTTTTTTAAAAGTTTCGCTGTTTTCGACGAGAAACGCAAGCCCCAGTTCTTCCCTTTCCCATAGCAGTCCGTGTTGCATTTCTGGCGTGATTAGTATGTGTGTTACGTTGTATTTTTTGAGCAGCAGGTTTGTCTTGACCAAGTCTGTTGAGCTGAACATGGCTGCAACGTCCCATTTTTGATCTTCTGGTTCTGGAAGTTTTTTCCATAATGGGTCTATGACCGCCTTATGCCCTGCTGCTTCAACCCAGAATCCGTAATTTTCATGTGTTAGCACGGTTCCTTGTGGGAAATTTAACGCTTTGAAAAATTCTGGACTTGGCGGTGCATCTGCTATGTTTACGGCATGCGCAATCCCGCTGAAGAGTAACCCGCAAAACAATACAAGTAGAGCTCCTTGTCTTAGGAATGTCAGTTTCCATTTTCTTTGCGCCAATGTTGCCAGCGCAACTCCTGCAAGTGCTGAGATTATAACGTTGGCAAAAACTAGTAGATCTGGATAAAAAAAGCTCCCGGTTAGGAACAATAGAGTAATCGTGTATGCACCGTAATAGGCTTTTTTGTGGCGCCAGGAGAGTGCTGCTCCTACTATGGCTAGAAGGAATGCAAATATGCTGAAGCCATAAGTTCCTCCAATATCGCTTATGTATTGCATTACACCTCTTGGAAGTTCGATGGATGCGGGGTGGTGCCCGCCGATAAAAATTGTTAAACTGATGATTGTTGCAAGTATGATTGGCTTTGTTCTTTTTCTTATCAGCATAAGAATCAGTAAAAATGCTATGGCTGCTAGGTTGTATACTAGTCCAGCTAGTGATGCTATTATAAAATTTATTATTCCTAACCACCACCATCTTCCTAGCATTAGCCAGGTTCCTGAGATCAGCAGTGCTAGGACGAATGAGTGTGGTGTGCTGATTGCGCCTACAGCTATTAGTGGTGGTGATAGTGCATAAGCGAGTAGTATCCAGGGCTGGTTTGATTCTGGCACTTTAAGCTTTCGTAGTAGCAGAAAATAAAAAATAAAACTTGACATTGCAAAAACTATTGGCATTAGATTGAATGCGCGTGTTCCAAGTGTTTTGTATGCCAGAGCAAGAATCAGGTGATAGGGCTGAAGTACGTATTCGCGCCCGTTGGTTATTGACTTATCGATTTGAGGGATACCGCTTAAGATTTCCATGGCCATGCGTGCATGGTAGTAAGGCTCGCTACCTGCCATGGTTGGATTGTTATGCGCAAAACGCAGGTGTAGGGGTAATGCTATCATTATGACTGCTAAAATTAGTATGCCTAGCAGGTGTTTTTTCATGCTACCACCTTTATCTTGCATTCTGGATTTTTTTCATAGATCAGAATGGTTGTAGCTTTTACGCGTTTGAAGCATTCGCCATTGGCATATTTGATGTCTTTTGTGCCTGGTGGTACGAGTAGGTATGTGGCAGAGTATTTGTCGAACAGCTCTACGGCCTCTGTTTCAAAGGATGTTTTGTATAAGCGTGTTAAGTCTTCGTATCTTTCGTTTATGCGTGGTTGCAGGAAGAAATAATCATCCATGATGTTTTTTCTTTTTGCGAGCGCCGTTATGTAATTTCCATAATTCACTGGCGCTATTACGACTGCCTGTTCGGGTGCTGTTTTGTCAAGCCAGTTTAGTGCGTTTACTTCTTCTTGGCTTATTGTGTTTGTTATTTGCGTGTTAGCTTGTGTGTAAGCAGGGTAGGCGGTTGTGGCTAATGCGGCAATAGCTGTTGCCATAATAAACACCCATGCGTACTTTGTGATTTTTGTTTGTTGGATGAATTGTTTTAATATCAGTAAAGATTTGGCGAATGCCAAGGCCAGCGTGACGCCTAATAGCGTAAATCCGGTTTGCAAATCTATTAGTTTTAGCCAGAGCATAAGTGTTGAGATTATCGTTATGCTCAGAAGCATTAGGGTTTCTTTTTGTGGTTCTTTAAATGCAGTCTTATACAATGCGTATGTTCCGTCCACCAGAGGAAAGACGCCGATTTGTGCTATGGCGCCGAGCACGGTTATGTTTGCGTAGAATGCTGATAAAAGTTCTTTTGGAGTGTTTTGCCAGATTACTGCTGGACCATGAAATAGTATTAGTTTTTTGTAAAGTAAAAACTGCGCCCATAGTGCGAAAAAGATTGAGAAAAGACCGAGTTCGAATTCTGCTAGTTTTGGTTTTGTGTGTTCAATTGTGGTTAGTGCTAAGTATGTCGCGATGCTTAAGATGAATATTATTGACAATGGGTGAAAGAATACAAAAAGAATTAGCAGTAACAGAAAGCTGACTATTTTGTTTGGTACTTTGATCCACAAGTATGTTAGGCAAAAGAATAATGGTATTGCTAGGGTCATTGGTGAGGCGTGGTTGAATGTGTGTGCAAAGTATGCCGGCACAAAACTCGCGATTATTGCGGCAAATGCTGAAATTGTTTTGCTGTTTGTGAGTGCTTGAGCTATAAGGAATGCTGGTATTACTAATAGGCTTGCGAATATGTTCGGAATTATTTTCAGTGCTAGAGGTAATGGTATGATGAGTCCGAAAAGTGCCAGTATTGCATCGAATATTGGGCTCATTATGAGTGTTCTTCCTCCGTAGCCTAACGGGTCGTGCCATAATAGTTTGCCTTGGAGTATGGTTTCGACATAGCGTAGGTGCAAGTATGCGTCATCTGAGCTGTAAAGTGGTGTTTGGAACGCAAAGTACAGTCTGCTTGCTAATACAAATAGAAATATGGCTAGTACCACCACCCACGATTTACCCATATACTATATGGAAAAGGGAGGCTTTATAAAGGTTTTTAACGTCTGGCAGTCGGGGGAGCATGAATACCAAAAGGGTGTCTTCAGGGATTGATTTTCTTGATGAATTATTGGAAGGTGGCTACGAGGTAGATGCTATAACTACGATTTATGGTCCTGCTGGTGCTGGCAAGACTAATCTGGCTTTGCTGGTTTCTGTCGCTGTTGCCAAGCAGGGTAAAAAGGTTATTTTTGTTGATACTGAAGGTGGCTTTAGTGTTTCTCGTCTTAAGCAGATCTTGCCTGAATACAAGAAGTTGCTTGATAGGATTGTTTTTTTGCGTCCGACAAGTTTTGCGGAGCAGCACAAATCTATTGAGCAGTTGAAGAATCTGGTTAACTCAAAAATTGGACTTATTGTTGTTGATACTATGACCATGTTGTATCGTTTGCAGCGTAGTTTTAAGGAAGATGATAATTTTAATCGTGATTTGAGTTTGCAGATGTTGGCTTTAAATGAGATCGCTCGTAAGCATAACATTCCTGTTTTGTTGACTTCCCAGGTTTATTCTTCCTTTAATAATGGCGGGGTGAAGATTGTTGGCGGTGATATTTTGCTTTACGCGAGCAAGTGCTTGTTGGAGCTCGAGCCTTTGTTTGGTGGGAAGCGTAAGCTTGTTTTGCGCAAGCATCGTAGCATTGCTTGTGAGAAGGAAGTTCTTTTTGAGATAGTTCAGAATGGAGTTAAACAAGCGTAGCTATTCGTCTGTGAATTCTTCTATTGTGAATGGCGGTTCTTGGTTTTGGCTTATTACTCCGCGAAGTCTTAAGTATTCTTTTGCTAATATGTAGAATAATAGGCCTAGTGATTTTTTTCCTTTGTTGTTGCATGGAACTACTAAATCTATTTCGTTGCTCTGGTTGTTCGTGTCGCATAACGCGATTACTGGCATTCCGATTTGTATTGCGTCTTTCATTGCGTTTCTGTCGGGCCAGCTGTCCGTGACCAATACTACTTTTACTTCCATGTACGTGTCTAGTTTTGGGTTTGTTAGTATGCCTGGCGGATATCTTCCTGCAAATACTTTTGCTCCTGTATGTTTGCCGAAGGCTTTTACTGCTTTCCAGCCGTTTTCTCTCCTGCTTACTATGAGCACGTCTTCTGGAGCGTATTGTGCTAGTAGGTTTGCCGCTAGTCTTATTCTTTCATCGATCTTTTGTAGGTTGAGTACGCTTAGCCCGTCTGGCCTTGTTTTGTAGATGAAGGCATCCATGTATCTTGTTCGGAATTTTGTTCCTATGTGTATGCCGGACTTAAGATATTGGTCTTGTGGCACTAAAAATGAATTGTCTGTTGTCATGGTGTTTTTTATTGCCTCACACCTGTTGTTCCAAAGAGCTTGCCTCTTTGGAACCTCGCCGACTGTGTCGGCGTTGTGTTCAATCCAAGCCGGACTGAACTGTTGGCAATATGTTTATCGTCGAGAAGGGTTCTATTTAAAGGTTTCTACTTGTATTCTTCTATGTCTTTGTATAGCGGTCCTTCCTTTCCTCTTAGTTGGCTTTCTATTAGTTTGAACTCTTTTACTTCGAAAGAAATAGGCTTAATTTTTAGATTTTTTACTTGTTCTGCAAATTGTTTTTTGTCCTTCACAACCTTTACTCTTGCTAGCGTGATGTGTGGTTGGAAGTTTTTTTCTTTTGGGAACAGTCCAGCTAATGCAGTGTCCACTTGTTTTTGTAGTTCGCATATTATATCGCTCGGCTCTATTCCTATCCAGACTACTCTGATGTAGTTTTCGGACGGGAATATTCCTGTTCCGTCAAGTTTGGCTGTGAATTGTACGAACTTTATTGTCGCTAGTCTTTTTTTGATTTCTTCTGCTTTTGCCGGGCTTATTTCTCCTAAGAATTTGAGCGTGAGGTGGAAGCTTTTTGTAAATGTAAGTTTGGCATTTTCTGTTTGTAGTTGTTTCTGTGTTGAAAGCAATTCTGCTTCTGCTTCTTTAGAAACTTCGAGTGCTATGAAAAGTCTCATTTGTGAAAAATGAAGTTAATAAAAATAAAAAATTATTCTTCGCCAGGTGTTTCTTCTGAAGACTCTTTCGAAGTTTCTTCTGAAGATTCTTCTCCAAAAGTTTCTGAGTCTTCTGCAGACTCTGCAGGCGCTTCTTCAGCTGGAGCTTCCTCTGCGGGTGCTTCTTCAGCTGGAGCTCCTTCAGCTTTTGCTTCTGCTGGGGCTCCTACTCCTACTACTTCTGCGAATCCTACTTTGCGTAACACTTTTGTTACGCGGATTTTTACCTGTTGTCCTTCTTTTACGCCTGGAACAAACAGCACAAAGCCGTTTTTCTTGGCTATGCCGTCGCCTTTTTCACCGACAGCTTCTATGGTCACGTCCAGTTCGTCGCCAACATTTACTGGGGGTGTTGACATTCCTCCTCCCCGGCTTCCTCCGAAGCCTCCTCCTCCTCGTCTATTTCCTCCGTACATAACTTATTTCACCTACCCTGTATATTTTGTATGCGGAATGATCCACATACAGCGGTCTTTCGTCTTGTTGGCTATTTAAACTTTGTGCATAACTCAGGCGTCCTTTACGCCTTCTTCTGTTACTTGGAATATTGCTTCTGCTTCTGGCATGTTTGGCGAGTCTACCATTTTTGCCACTCTTGTGCCTTTTTTGCCTCTTCGTAGGTATAGTCTGTACGTGCTGTTGTGTGCTACTATGTGGCCTCCGATTGCTTCTGTTGGGTCTCCGAAGAACTGGTCTGGTTTGGCCATGACTTGGTTTGTGACATAGACTGCTATGTTGTGCTTGTCTGCTATTTTCATCAGTGCGTGCATATGCTTGTTGATTCTTTGTTGTCTGTCTGCAAGTGTTCCTCTGCCGATGAATTCTGCCCTGAAGTGTGCTGTCAGGCTGTCAACGATGAGTAGTTTCACGTTGACGCCTTTGTTAACTATGAGGTCGTCTATTTTTTCTGCTAGCAGCATTTGGTGGTCTGAGTTAAAGGCTCTTGCTACTTTTACACCTTTTAGCGCTTCTTGTGGGTCTAGGCCTAGTCCTTTTGCTATTTGTATTATTCTTTCTGGTCTGAATGTTCCTTCTGTGTCTATGTAGACTGCCACTCCTCCTCCCCCTCCTTTTTCTGGTGGCAGTTGTACTCTTACTGCTAGTGTGTGTGCGATTTGTGATTTGCCTGAGCCGTATTGTCCGTATGCTTCTGTTATAGCGCCTGTTTCAAATCCTCCGCCCATTAGTTTGTCTAGTTCTGTGCTTCCTGATGTTATTTTGATCATTTTTTCTCGTTTTTTCATGAGCTCTTCGGCTGATGTGAATTCCATTTCGAGGTTTGCACGTGCGATTGCTATTATTTTCTTAGCAGTTGCTTCAGAAAGTTCTGTTGCTCCTACTATTTCTCCTGGTGTTGCTACTGCTATGCTCATTAGGTCGTGAAATCCTGCTGCCGCTAGTTTTTCTATAGAAGCTGGTCCTACTCCTGGTAGGTCTTGCACGCTTGTGATTTTCTTTTTTGGTTTTTCAGGATCTTCCATGTCGTCAACCTTTTTAAACACCTCTACTACACCTGCGGATGTTTCTGCTCTTAATATTTGTTCTTCTTCTATGTATTCAATTTGTTTTTTGTTTGCCATTTTGATCATCTCCTTTTTTGAATATTATTTTGAATAAAAAAATAAAATCGCGAGGACGCGAGTCCTCGGGAACTTGCTGATTTTGTCAGCAAGTAATTACCCGCAACAGGGTTGCTGCTGGGGTGGTTGGGCATTCTCTGCCTTCTTTTTCCTCACTCGGTCACCTCCTTTTATTCAGCTTTGATTGGTTCTTCGCTGTGACCGTTCAGCACTAGGTACTTGAATGTCTCTTCTATTACGAGAGCTACCTTTGGCAGGTCGTTTACTCTTAGTGAGTTTGTGCTCTGCCATTGTCCTGTTTTGTCTTTGTACCTTCGCTGTAGGCTTACTGAATGGCTTTCGAATGGTTTGCCATCTTTGCCTACGCCGTTGTTTTTCCACACGGTTGCACTGATTGCTCCAGTGCTGAACTTTTTTTCTGGTTGGTTTCCTTCCATTTTTTTACCTCTTGCTACTCGAGTGATGCTTTGCATCATTGAGTTCCCGCCGAACTTTGTTCGGCGTGATTCGCGTTTTGTTTCAAGCTCCGTAGAGCCGAGGTGCTCGCCCTTGTTTACTTTGATGTCAGAAGGGGTTTAAATAGGCTAGGAGGGTGGTTGTCCAGTGTCCAGTGGCCTAGAATACGTGTTTTACTACTAGAATGGCGTCCAAGAATAGCACTCCGCCCAGTGTTATCAGTTCCATAAGACCATCGGTATGTATGAATCCTTGTATTCTGAAGCTTGTTATCGGATGGAGGAGGTTGCATCCCATTCTTGTCATGCAGTCGCTTCCGAGGTGTGCAAGGTAGCCGATTGTTAGCGGTATTCCGACAAGATCCAGTTTGAAATAATGAAACGCAAAATATAGTATTATTGCCGGGAATATGCTGTGGAAGAATCCTCTGTGTTTGAAAAATGTTGGAATCCAGCGCGTGATTGGCAGCATTCTGTTTATTTTGCTGTTTTGGTGGTCAACGTCTGGGAAAAGGCTGCCCAGTATTGCTAGTGGCACAAACAATAGCCAGTTTGCTCCGAAGAATGGAAATGTCAGCATTCCTGCTAGGAAGCCGAATGCCATGTGCGTTCTTCCCATCATGTTTGCTGTAATCTCGCCAGTTCTTCTTCCGGCTGTGCTTTGTGTACTTGGTTTGCTATGAATTCTATTCTGTCGAAGAACGTGTTTTTCTTGGCTCTGCCTATGAATCTGAATTGTTCTCCTAGTAGTTCTGTTTTTAGTGGTTCGAATGTTTCTGGGCTTACTCTGTAGCCTGTCATTTGTTCTTTTGTTTTGCCGAGTAGTCTTTCTGCTTGGTTTCTAAACAATACTACTCTCATGTTTTCTGTTCCGTCGTCAAGGAAAACATTCACGAGATAGCTGTAGTCTGGCATTATTGCGCTGTGTTCGTTGCATACCCATTGTCCTTCGACTTCTTTTAGTCTTGTTCCGCATTGCGGGCAGACTTCGAAGAATTTGGGGTCGAAGACTTGTACTACTGTGCCAACAACTTCTACTTGTTCGTCGTTTTCTTGTAGTTCTTTGAGTGTTTTTCTTTGTGGCTTGTTTACTTCTGGCACGTTTTCTTTTGGGTTGATTATGATTTTGCTTGTTTCATTCAAATGTACTTCTTTGTATCCTCTTTGGTTTTCTCTTACCATTCCGCCTGTTATTTTTACGGGAGTTCCTGTTGTGAGTTGTTTTAGCGTGTCTGCTTGGTTTCCCCAGCATACTATGCGTACTATTCCTGTGTCGTCGCCTGTTAGGAAGCTTCCTACTTTTCCGTTGCTTCCATCTGCTCTTTGGAATTCTCTTACTTCAAATATTTGTGTTATCCTGCCTAGTATTTCTGCGTTTCTCATTCCTGGCATTAGGCTTTTTATTTTGCCTCCTTCTAGGAGTTTGACTCCTAGCTCGTTTGCGATTATGTGTGCTGCGCCTTCTTTTGAGATTAAGCCTGCTAGTGCTACGCATTTGGCGTCTATTTTTACCATTAGTTCTGCTTCTTGTATTCCTGTTTTTTCTTTTATTCTTGCCAGCAGTTCTGGCAATGGCATTTTTATCATTCTGCACCCCTTGGAATCTTAGAATGCTTGTGGTTTTTAAATATTTAGATTGTTGGCACTGCAGGTTTTTCTGTTAATAGCACATAGCATGATTTTGTTGGCTGGTGTGGAACTATGAATCTTATTTTGTCCTGGCTTTCTGCTAAATCCCATCCTTGCATTGCTGGCTTGTATTTTTCCACGCACACCATGGGCTGATCTTTTTTTGTGCATTCTTTTGCTATTGTGTTGAGTGTTTCGAATGTTTTGTCGTACTGTCCAAGATTGTGTTTGGCTGTTATTGTGAAGCTTGGCGCGAACCACATTTTGCCTATCGTGTCTAGTTCTGTGCCTTTTTTTGCGAGTCCTTTTTCTACTGGGAGTGTTGCAATGGCGTGTATGTTGCCGTCTTCTATGTAGAAGTCGTAATTGTTTAATGGCATTTTTGTGTATGATCTGCTATTGAATGTTATGATGTACTTGTCTAGTTCTTTGTTTAGGCTGGTTGTTAAAATTTTGGTTATGTCTGGCTTGCAGATTTCTGTCAGCTTTGTTTGTGTGTTTATTATCGCGCAGGTCATTGTTCCTTCTGTTGTTGTGCCTCCGCATGGTTGTTCGAGGAATCCGTTTGTTGTAGAAACTTTTGCCAGCACGTCTTGTATTGAGAGTTCTCCTGCTTTTTGCGCGTAGTTTATTATGTCTTCTTTTACGTATGGCGCTCTTGATAATACTGCTTGGTTTTCTCCGATTTGGTTTTTTGTGTCTTCTACGTCTTTTAGTACTTGTACTGCTATTATTGGTAGTGTGATCATTACTATTATTATCATTGCTGCAGCGAAGTCTAGACCCTTTTTCGAGTGTAGCATTTTCATGCTATTAGCACCTTTGTTTGGAGTATAAACTCCATTGCTTCTGCTGGTTTTATTGGCAAATATGCTTTTTGTCTTGTTTCTTTGATGACTTGTGACAATATGGCGTTGAGTAGTAATTGTTCTCCTGTGTATATTCCCCATTTTGCGACGACTGTTAATGGTATTGTGATGGTTACTGATAGTTTGCACTGTTTGTCCTTTCCTACAGTTGATTCGCAGTCAGCATTGTAGTTTCCGATTGGTGGGAGTTCTTTTTTTGCAAAGTTTTCTATCACGTCTTCCACTTCTGTGGTTGTGCCGTGGGCTATTTCTATTCCGTGTTTTTGTATTAGTTCTGAGAAGAACGCGCTGTACGCGGCTTCTGATGCTACTATTTCTGCTTGTTTGGCTGATTTTGCTGAGGTTGATCCTATTAGGCCCAAGAAAAAGATTATGAAAAATATAGGTATTATGATGTAGGCCGATATCAGGAATAGGCCTTCAAGGGCGCCTTTTTTCCCCGCTGGGAAATATCGGAAATCTTTAGATTTCCGAGTACGCTCGCCAACTTTGTTGGCGACGAAACGGCCAGCTGAACGAAGTTCAGCGCTGCCTTTTTTTCCGAATTTATGTTTTGCGAGCATATTTTTTGGGGTGTTGTATTTCTATTTCTAGCTGTTTGGTTGTTCCTTTTACGTCTACATTGCGTTTTTCTTTGTATCCAGCATATCTGACTGTTCCGATTTGTTTTGCTAGTTCAAAGTATGGCTTGTCATAGTATGTTTCTTTGCCATCTATTGTCATTTTGTACGCCATTTTTTTTGTTGTGTCGGTTTCGTTTAGTCTTGTTAGGTCGTCTGTGTAATCTAATGATGATGTTCTGTCTGTGTAGGGGTTTGTTATCCATAGTCTCGCCATTAGTTGAAATGCTTGTGTTGCTTGGTCTATTGCTACTGGCGCTGCGCTTGCGCCTTTGACAAGATGTGGTATGTAGATGAAGGCGAATGCTGTTCCTAAAACTAGTACTGAGTAAAATACTGCAGCCCATATTATTATTTTTTCTGGTCCTTCTTGTCCTTTTTTATCCCACGCCATAGTTTTCTATTCCTTTGTCTATTCGCATTTGTATTTCTCCTATTTTTGTGAGTACGCTGTCTGGTTTTTTTGCGTTGCCTAGTTCTAGCATTATTGCTGGTCTTTGCGCGTTGAGTACTTGTTTTGGATCTTCTTCAAGTAAGTAATCAGTATTTACTGGTATCATGCGTACTGGTATTTTGAATTCTTCTGTTAGCTGGTTTAGTATTTCGCATGCTAGTCTTTTGCTTCCTGGCACGTTATTGTAGTACGCTTTAACCACGTCCAGGTTGTCTTCTCTGCTTCCTGCGTGCAGGGAAATCATTGCGTCTCCTGCTGTTTGTTGTCTGTCTGTTATTGCTGTTTCTGTTTCTGTGTCTCTTGTTAGCTCGAATCGTGGATTTACTGCTTTTAGTTGGTTTGCCAGGCGTAGTGTATATTTTGATTCTGTTGTTGCTAGAGAAATTATGTTGTCTCCTTTGCTTCCCTTGCTTGTTGTTTCGTCATAACCGTGTCCTGGGTCTAGCGCTATTTTTTTGAGTGGTTTTCCTTTTGGGCTGTCGCAGAATAGTAGGTATTGGCTTGGTGTTTTTTCTGGTGGGACCACGCCTAGTCTTTTGCCTGTTTTGTATTGTTTTAGTGTGCTGCCTTGTTTGAATTCTCCGCCTGTGAAGAGGTATCCTGGTACTTGGCTCCAGACAAAGGTTTCTGCTTGTTTTCCTTTTACTTGTGTGTATATGTCTGTGCCTGTAAACACCAGATATTCGCTTGTTTTTATGTCGAGTATTTCGTTTGTGTCTTTGCTTGCTTGTAGTAGTTGGAAGTTTAGTCCTCTTTGCATTATTTCAAGTTGTCTTTTGTATGCTTCGTTGCTATTAACAGTCATTGCTGTGTAAACAAATGATAGTAGTACGAATGCGAACATTCCTAGATAGAGCGCTTTTGGGAGCACGACTTTTGAAATTTCTTGGCCTTTCTTGCCCCAGTTCATACTTTGCTCACCGTGAACTCGCTTCCTTCAGTCGTGCATTGTATGGCTATTGTTATTCTGTCGTCTTGTTTTAGATTGAACGAGGCGTATGGTCCTGCGCATAGCTCTTCACAGTTTTTTCTTTTGCACTCTGCTGGCAGGCCTAGTATTTTGTATTTTATTTTCTGTTTGTCTTTGACCAAATAGTATATGGCTATGCATGTCTTTCCTCTACATTCTGCTGGTGGTTTTGCAGTTCCTCCTGTTTCTGGGTAAAATTCTAGCATGAATGGTTGTATTGATGATATTGGGTAAGTGAACGATGGTTGTTGTAGTTTTTTGTCTTCGAAGTTTTTTATTACTGTGTCTGAGAACGTGCTTATTTTTTCGAATTCTGGCTCTTGCGGGGCTGGCGGGTTCAGTATTTTGTGCACCGCAACTCCAAATCCTCCAATGATGAACACCACTGAGCCAATTACGAGAGCTTCGTACATCAGGTTTACCAGCCATGGTGGTAGCATGCCTACTGACCCCTTTTTCATAATTTTAACTTGAGAAATTGTATATTTAAAGCTATGTGCTAATAGGGCAGCATTCT
>CAZXKS010000010.1:0-28270 GCA_964641265.1 uncultured Methanosarcinales archaeon
TAATCTTCCAGCACTATATGTCCCACTTTATCGAGATCTTTTACTTGGCTGAATCTTCCTTCGCCTATTTTTGTGATTTCTTTCGCAAGGGATACTCCTGCCTTGTCAAGTTGTACTCCAATTAAAGAAATTGTTATTCCTGCGCTTTTTGCACAGCTTACTGCTCGTAAAGTTTCCAGTTCTGGCTCTTTTCCCACTGTCGGCAAAGCGTCTGTCAGTATTATCAAATGTTTTGTCTCCCCAGTCGGTGGAAACAACTCGACGCTTTTTGCTATCATTGCTGCAAAGTCTGTTTGCCTGCTTGCTTTGATGTGGGATATGGCATTCAGCAGTGTTGAGAAGTCTTGTGTTGGCGCTACTGCGCTTTTGATTTCGCTGCCAAAAACTACCAGACCAACATCGTCTTTATCCTGAATCGCCTTGTACGCTAGTGCTATGCCTGCTTTTTTGCTTGTTTCCAGTTTTTTGCCTTTCATGCTTGCTGAGGCATCAAGTGCGAATATCAAAGAAACTTTTCCTTTCCCTTCTCTTTCTGATGTTATTAGGTCTTCTCGTTGTAGATTTTTGTGGCCTCTTCTTATTGCCATGTGTACTGATCTTTTAACGTTCAAATCTTTGTATCTGTCTCCGTGCCTGTACGTTCTTGTTCCTGCTTTTTCGCCGTAATGTGAGATTTTCTTGCTTGTTTTTTCTCCTATTTTGTCTTTTGCTATGAAATTGTCTAATTCTTTTACCAGCACCATTGCGCCTAGTTCTGCTCCTTTTTCTGTTATCATTCCTTCTTCGTCTAGCAATTTGTCGTCTTGCATATTGGAAATATTTTGTTCTAGTGCTTTTTGTAGTTCTTTTCTGAACTCTGGTATTTTCAAATTTTTCTCTATGTAGTTTGGATCATACCCAGTTAGTAATTTTATCAGTTTGTCTCCAAGCAATTGTTTTGCTATGGAAAAGTTTTTGACCATTTGTGTGAACAGCAAACTGGGCGTGAAGGCTCCTATGCTTCTGTTTGTTGCTTCATGAATCAGCTCTGCATGTTCTATTGTAGTCTTATCTGCCTCTAGTACAGAATTCATTAGTTTGTCTTCGACGTATTGTTTGTGTAGTTTGCCTTCAGCAGCTTCTCCTTTAGAAATGTCTTTTACATCGATGTCAAAGGTCACCACCACCGGTTAACTCGGGGTGTTGGCCTGAGAATGCGTCAAATTGTTCTTTGATGAATTCTTCGTTGGTTTGCAAGTATTTGACGCTTGGTTTTAGTTCTATTCTGTGCGCTAGTACTGATATCATTGCTTCTGCTATGTCTTCTGCAGTAACATTCTTCCTCTTTGCCAGGAACGCGTTTGCTTGTGCTCTTTCGTATATTCCAAGACTGGCTCTTACGCTTGGTTTTTTCAAGATATTCTTGTGCTCGCGTAGCAGCCTAACAAAGAGTATTCCGAGTGTTAGCAGGTCTTCTTCAAATGTTATAGCTAGTTTTTGTCCTTTCATTAGCACTATTTGTTTTTCTAATTCCGTGCTTTCTGGATGGCCCATGTGTACGATGTCAAACCTGTCCATGAAGACGTCTGATAGTTTTTCTGTTGCTGCTGTTTCTTCTGGGTTCATTGTGGCTATTAGTATGAAGTTTGCTGGTAGTTCAACTGTATAAGCTCCTAGTGTTGCTTTGCCTTCCTCTAGAACTTGTAAAAGGGAATTTTGCAACTTCTCCGGGCATCTGTTTACTTCGTCGAAGAATAGTATTCCTTTGTTTGCTTTGAATATTTTGCCTGGCGTGAATGCTTGGATGCTTGTTGGCCCGAATTGTAGTGCTTTTACTGGGTCTATGTCTCCTAGCAGGTCTTCTACTGTTAAATCCGGGCTTCCTTGCAGTCTTATGAACCTCTCTTCTCCTGTTACTTTTCTTGTCTTTTGCTTTTTGGATTGGCACTCGGGGCATAAGGGTGTTTTGGGGTCGCAGTTGTACTGGCAGTCGTTCAGAGTGAGGCTTGGCAACAGTCTAGCAACATTTTTTGCAAGTGTTGTTTTTCCTATGCCTGGCGGTCCTAGTATGATTACGTGCCTGTCCATTAGCAAAGCACTTTTTAATTGCTGCTTTGTCTTGTCCTGTCCAAGTATGTCCGTGAATGGGTCTGCTTGTAGGAATACTTTTTGGAAATGTTCGCTCATGGGGTAAACTAAGTCGTTAGAATGCTTTAAATACTTACCGTTTGCGTGCCTTGCGCCACCTGCTTACTGCTCCTCGCATTGCGCCTTTTACTATTGGTTTTGCCTTCTTTGTTGCCTTTTTCATTCCTCTTTTCAGTTCTTGTTTGGCGAATTTTGCTACTCTTTTTGTTTCTGATCGTAGTTCTCCAATGAAGGCTTTCAGAAGTCTTTTGGCTTCGTTTTTGTCCACAATACCTGCCTTTACAAGAGCTTTGAGTTCTCTTGTGAGTCTTGCTGTTGCTTTTGATGCAATTCCTGCGCTGTATTTCACCGCTTTTCTGATTCTTTTTGCCATATTAGTGTGATTGTGTGACTTTCTTTTTAAATTTTATGTTGGTTGGTGCGGATCGTGTTTTGTCGTGTGTTCTCTTGCTACCGAGATGAATAGTGTTAGGACAAATATTGTTGCCACGCTTAAGCTTAGCACGCTTATTATGCTGTAAGTGCCTATTTTTGGTCCTATGTCTATCATGAGTGCTCCTGCGAGGATTAAAGCTGCTGCGATCATTGAATAGCTTAATCTGTTGCTTGAGAGGTTGATGTCTTGTCCTAGGTGTCTGAATTGGTTGTCTTTTAGGTTTATGCTTAGTCCTTCTCTGTGCAGATTGTCTACTGCTTCAAGGGTTCTTGTTGGGAGTTCTGCCAGTGCTTTTGCAAATGCGATCGAGGTTTTTGTGAATCTTGTTATTAGTTTTGTTGGCGTGCGTTGTTGTTTTAGTAGTTGGGCAATTTTGGGCTGTGAATATTTTACAAAGTCGAATTTGGGGTCTATCTGTCTTGCTGTTGCTTCTATTGTTATCATGCCTTTGCCCAGTAGGATTGTATCGCCTGGTGTTCTTATGTGGTGTTTTGCACAGAGGATGAATAGCTGGTGTACGAGGTGTGTGACTCTTCGTTTTTCTGGGTCATTGTCCCACCATTCGTTTACAAGCTCGCTTACTGCTCTCGTAAATGCTTGTATGTTGGTTTTGCTTGAGGGCGTTCCGTATTTCAAAAGGACTTCTGATATTGCTTGTGCGTTTTTTTCTAGTATTGCTAAATAGAGTTCTAGCCCGAGCTTGCGTGTTTTTGCGTCCAGGTGTCCTACAATGCCGAAATCCAGTAATCCTACTCTTCCGTCTTTTAGAATGAGCACGTTTCCTGGATGCAGGTCTGCGTGGAATGTTCCGTGTTGGAATACTTGGTCGATAAACGCGTCTAGAAGCACTCTTGCTATGTGTGGTCTTTCTGCTTTTTTTATTTCTGCAATCTTGATGCCGTCCAGATATTCCATTGTTAGTACTTTTTCTGTTGTATGGCTCCAGAATACTTTTGGCACTACTACTTGTCTTGCTTTAAGCTCGCTTCTTATTGTATCTATATGGCTTGCTTCTATTGTAAAGTTGAGTTCTTTTTTGGTGTATCGTTCAAATTCATCTATGATTTGTGCTATGTTTATGTTGTTTTGGAGGTGTTTTTGCAGTTTTTTTCCTATGTAGCGTATGATGTCTATGTCTGCTGAGAATTTTTTGGCTATGTCCGGCCTTTGTACTTTTATCGCGACTGCCTTTCCTGCCATTCTTGCTTTGTGTACTTGTGCTATGCTCGCGCTGCCTAGCGGTTTGGGGTCTATGTGGCTGAATATTTCATGCACTGGTTTTTTGAATTCTTGCGAGATTACTTGTTCTACCGCGCTGATTTTTTCTGGAGGGACTTCATCAAGTAGTTTTGCGAATTCGTCGCAGTATTCTTGTGGCACTAGGTCTGGGCGTATGCTTAGTAGCTGTCCTAGTTTGATGTACGCTCCTCCTAATTCTTCCATTGCTTTGCGTATTTTTTGTGGCAGGTCTGGCGGCAGTTCTTTTGCGCCTCTTTTGAAGATTGGTAAATACCATGCGAATCCGTATTTGCTTAGAACTCCTCCTAGGCCGTGTTTTGCCAGCGTTCTTATTACATAGGTTATTCGTTGAATGTTTTCTAGTTTCATCTCTTTTGAGAGGCTTGCTGAATTCAGCTTTTGTCTCTTTACCGATTTAATCGCTTTGTTAATATATATAATTTATGCGTTGTAAAACCGTTCAATTATAATATAGCATCGAAGGCTTTTTAAATAGTTTCTGAAGTCTGTTAGCAAAATGTACGAATTGATCATTACAGAGAAGCCTAATGCGAGCAAGATGGTGGCTGAAGCTTTGGCTGATGGCAAGCCTTCTAAGAAGGATATCAAGGGCGTTCCTTATTATATTGTAAAGCGTGGAGGCAAAGAGATTGTTGTTGGCTGCGCTGTTGGTCATTTGTTTGGCTTGGCTGAGAAGAAGAAGTCTAAGGGTTTTGCGTATCCTGTTTTTGACATCGAGTGGGTTCCTACTTCTGACATTAATAAGGAAGCTGCCTTTACTAAGAAGTATCTTGATGCGTTGAAAAAGTTGTCTAAGGATGCTGAGAGTGTGTCTGTTGCTACAGACTACGATGTTGAGGGCGAGGTTATTGGCCTTAACATTGTTCGTTTTGTTTGTAATCGTAAAGACGCGCGCAGGATGAAATTCTCTACCTTGACTAAAGATGAGTTGGTGGAGTCTTATGAGAAGGCTTCTCCGCATTTGGACTGGGGGCAGGCCGAGGCTGGTGAGACTCGCCATTTTCTTGATTATTATTATGGTATTAACTTGTCGCGTGCTTTGACTAGCGCGATTAAAAGTGCCGGAATGTTCAAAATCTTAAGCACTGGTCGCGTGCAGGGTCCTGCGTTGAAGATTATTGTTGATCGTGAGCGCGAGATTTCTGCTTTCAAGCCTGTTCCTTTCTGGCAGATTGAGCTTCTTGTAAAAGCAAAGAATGGCCCTTTTACAGCCTGGCATGAGGCTGACAAATTCTGGGAAAAGCCTAAGGCAGAGACTGTCATGAAGAAGGTTAAAGGCAAAAAAAAGGCAAAGGTTAAACTGGTTGCAAGGGATCAGTTCAAGCAAAACCCTCCTGTTCCTTTTGACTTGACAAGTTTGCAGATTGAGGCGTATAGGTGTTTTGGAATTAATCCTAGCGTCACGCTTGCGATTGCTCAGGACTTGTACACTAATGGTTTGCTTTCTTATCCGCGCACTAGTTCGCAGCAGTTGCCGCCCAGTATTGGTTATACAAAGATTTTGAAAGAGCTTTCCAGGCAGTCTGAGTACAAGGAGCTTGCTGGGCTTTTGTTGAAAAAAGATAAATTAGTGCCGAATAATGGTAAGAAGACTGATCCTGCTCACCCTGCCATTTTTCCTACTGGCATTGTTCCAAAGAATCTTGAGTCCAAGAACGCCAAAGTATACGATTTGGTCGTGAAGCGCTTTTTTTCAACTTTTGGAGCGCCTGCTGTCCGTGAGACCATGACTGCAAAAGTTGATATTAATGGCGAGTTGTTTGTTGCTAAGGGAACGCGTACTGTGGAGAAGAACTGGCATTCTTTCTATACGCCTTATGTGAAGCTTGAAGAGGCCGAACTGCCGCAGATGAAAGAGGGCGAAGAAGTTGCTGTTAAGGATATTGTTTTTCACGAGGATAAAACCAAGCCTCCTAAGAGGTTTACTCCTGCTAGTTTGATTCGTGAGTTGGAGAGGCGCAATTTGGGTACTAAGGCCACTCGTGCTGAGATTGTTGAAACCTTGCGCAGGAGGAATTATGTTGGAGGCGAGGCGATAACTGCTACTGAGCTTGGCATTGAAACTGTTATGATTCTTGAAAAGTATTCTCCTAAGATTTTGGATGAAGAGCTCACGCGTCATTTTGAGCTTGATATGGAGGCTATTCGTGAGGGCAAAAAGCATCGAGAGCAGATTTTGGAGGAAGCTAAAACTATTTTGATCGATTTGTTGAGCGAGTTTAGGTCTAAAGAGAAGTTGATTGGTGAGGAGTTGAAAACTACTTTTACCAAGACTAGGGCTGCTATGACAACTGTTGGCGCTTGTCCTGTTTGTAAGAAGGGCTTGCTTGTTCTTCGCACTGGAAAGTTTGGCAGGTTTATTGCTTGCGATAAATATCCTGACTGTAAGACGACTTTCAAGTTGCCTGCTAGTGGTCTTGTCGAGGTTACTCAGAATAAGTGCCAGCATTGCCAATTCCCTGTTGTTAAGATGATTCGTAAGGCCAAGCGTCCGCAGGAAGTTTGTATTAATATTGATTGTCCTAGCAAGGCAGTTCCCGAGGTTGCCGAAAAGCCTTGCAAGAAGTGCGGAGAGGGCAAGATGATTGTGCGAAAGAGTATTTATGGTGCTTTCCTTGCCTGTAATCGTTTTCCGAAGTGCAGAAATATCGAAAGGATTGCAACCGATAAAAGCAAAACAAAGGATGACAAGAAACAAGGAGTTTCAGACGCATGAAATGGCTTTTCATCTTTCTGCTTTTAAGCGCTGTTGTTAGCGCGCAGGACATTATTGCCAGTGGTAACATTACTTTGCTTGCTTTGATGGAGAATAATACTGGAAAATCTGGCAGTGTTGCAACTTTGTCTTTGGAATTGCGTCCTGGTAGTGAGCGTGTGTTTTTGGAGACTTTTCCTATGACGAAGGTTACTACTCAGGCTTCTTTGCGCTTTGCTCAGCAGATTGCGTGCAAGGAGCTTGATGTTGATTGTTCGGGCTTTGATTTTTTGTTTACAATTAGGGCTTTGCCAGGCATAGTTGGTGGTCCTAGCGCTGGCTCTTCTGCTGCGTTTTTAACTTCTGCTTTGCTTTTGAACAGGACCATTCCTCAGGATGTCGCGATGACAGGCACGATTAATAGTGGCGGTATTATTGGCCCTGTTGGTGGTTTGAAATTTAAAATTGCGGCTGCTGCTGGCAACAGCATAAAAACTGTTTATTTGCCGAAAGGCACTAAAGATTTCACGGAGGATAACGAGACTCTTGACCTTGTTGAATACGGCAAGGGCTTGAACTTGACTGTGCTTGAGGTTTCTACTCTTGGTGAGCTTCTTGAGATTGCTTTGGGCGTTCCTCAGCAGGTTTTTAATGAGTCTTTGAAAATTGAGGGCCGTTACCAGCGTATTATGCAGGAAGTTTCGAATGATTTGTGCGAGCGCAGTTCTGAGTTTTTGTCCAAGCCTTTGAAAGCTAATTTGACTCAGGCTTTGAATTTTACTGAGCGCGCTGCTCGTGAGCAGTCCAAGGCTGCCTATTACGCTGCTGCGTCTTATTGTTTCCGTGCAAACGTGGAGTACAAGCGTGCGTTGTATCAGGAACAGAATTTTACTAATGACGAGCTTCAGTCCAAGGTTGAACAGCTTAAGCTTGAAGCGCAGGGTCTTCAACAGGGCGTTGAAGCGCGCAACGTTAGCACTTTGACTGACCTGCAGACTTTTATGGCTGTTATGGAGCGTGTTACCGAATCGCTGGATCTTATAGATGAGATTTCTGAGGCTTTGAAAAATAATAGAACTGATGTTGGAGGAGATGTTGGTTTTGCTGAGGAGCGTTTGTTTTCTGCCGTGACGTGGTCTAGGTTTTTTGATGGACAGGACAAGGTTGTTGTTGTCAGCCTTGAAACTCTGAAGTCTGTATGCATTGAAAAAATCTCAGAGGCTGAGGAACGATATAATTATGTCAAGAGTGTGATTCCTGAGGCTCTTGATGCCACTCGAGATGATATTGATGCTGCACATTCTTTGCTTGGTCAGGGCAAATACATTATGTGCTTGTATGGAGCTTCAAAAGCTAAGGCAGAAGCTGATGTTTTGCTGAGCCTGATGGGTGTTGAGGAGAAGCGTTTTGATGAGGTTATTGATTTGAAACTGCGTATTGCCCGCCAGGCTTTGATGAAGGCCCAGCGCAAGAATGTTTTCCCAATTATTGCTTACAGTTATTATGAGTATGGTGAGTCTTTAAGGGATTTTGACAGGGTTTCATCTCTCTTGTTTACAGAGTACGCGTTGGAGCTTTCTAATCTTGATATTTATTTTGAGGAAACAAAACCAGAGTTGCCTAAATATGCAATGTTCAAATTTCCTCCAATCTTTTATGCCTTCCTTGTAGGCTTTGGGCTTGGAGGGCTTTTTGTCTGGATTATTTTTATTCAAATGTCTAGGAGAAGTTTTAAAACCCTGCAAGCGCCGCGTAAGCGACGCCTGCGAGGGAAAAAGAGGTGATTTTGAAATCGCAGGTTTCAAAATTTCCGAAAGCCGTGCTTTCGATAATCTTGAAATGAGGTGTAAATGGTTTGTCGCCTCTTACACCCCTGTTACTACTCTAGTATAGTATATGGAGTATTTAAATCTTTCGATTTTCGACTACTTGAAAGTAACAACAAGATGGTTTTTGTTGGCGGGGTTTATAAAGGGTTATGACGATGAATTATTTGAGGTATATTTGGCTGTGCTTATTGCTGGCAGGCTGTCTAACAGGCTTTGTAATCAAGATTCCTGAAGAAACAGGTACTGTTGAGGCTTTTTTCTGCGACCAGGTTGATTGTGCCAAGCTTTTTGTAGAGAAATCTGGCACTGCGAAGGCAGTTTCTTGCGCCATGTACCATGCTGATGAGACCTTTTTGTCTGCTGCGAGCAAATTGGTTGTTGATGAGGAACATCCTTTGCCTGGCGCTGTTAAGGAGTCAGGCAGTGGCCTTATGCATAACAAGTTTTGCGTTATTGATGGAGAATTTGTTTGGACTGGTTCTTGGAATCCTACTCAGGGGATGACTATTCCGAATAATGTTGTTTTTGTTCAGAGTAGAACGCTTGCAAAGGCTTACCAGGCAGAGTTTGATGAGCTTGAGAGTGGAGTTTTTCACGGTGGAACCTCTTTTCCTGGTCTTGTAAAGCTTAATGGTCAGCTTGTTGAGGCTTATTTTTGTCCTGAAGACGATTGTCAGGAGCACGTCTTGGCTGTATTGAGTGAAGCTAAATCATCAATTCATTTTATGACTTATGCTTTTACAGATGACGAGATAGGCAGCCTTTTGCTCGACAAGTTTGAGGCAGGTCTTGACGTCAGAGGTGTTTTTGATCCCAGAAAAAATGACTACAGCGAATATGAAAAGTTGAAAGAAATTTCTAGGATTACAAAAGTTCATCACAAAGTCTTCATTATCGACGACAATATTGTTATTACTGGCAGCTATAATCCTTCTAGGAATGGCAACGAGCAGAATGATGAGAACGTAATTATAATTCGCGATTCACTGCTTACACAAAAGTTTGAGGATGAGTTTGAAAGATTGTTTACTTGATCAGTTCGTGTTTTTTTAGAATGGTTTTCAGTTTTTCAAAGTCCGGGCTGTTTTTGAACGCTCTTAGTTGTTCGTCCGGTAGTTGTTTTATCATGCTTAGCGCTATTTTTGCGATTTCTTTCATGTCAGCTACTGCGTCATCTGCTTGCATTTTGGCGCGCAGTAGTTCTTCATGTGGTGGTTCTTCTTTTTTCTTGAACAGTTTTGTAATCACGCTTTCTTTTGGCGCTTCTTCTTCGTAAACTTCTACTTCTTCGTGTAGTTCAACGCGTTCTGGTTGTTTTTTGGGAAAAAGTCCTTTGAGAATTTCTTTGATGTTGAATCCTGCTTTTTTTCTTGCTCGCAGGTATTCTTCCATGTCTTTTTCGAATTCTCTTGACATGGTTCTTTCGAACAGAATTCGCTATAAAAACCTTTCTACAATAGGTGCTTTAGTTTTTGGAAGTCTCGTCTTATTTTTGCTGCCATTTTTGGAAATCTCATTGCGGCTGCCGGATGTGCTGTTATTATTACTTTTTTGTATTTGAGTATTGGCTCATTTTTGATGCTTTCTGCTGTTTTGCCAAGTAGAACTATAATTTTGGGCTTAACAATTTCAATTTGCCTGATCAGATATGGTTTGCAGGCTACTATTTCGTCTGGTTTTGGTGCTCTGTTGCCTGGTGGAAAATGTTTGACCATGCTTGTTATGAAGATTTCTTCTCTTCTTAGTCCTATTTCTTCAAGTAGTTTGTTTAGATATTGTCCTGCTCTGCCTACGAATGGGTGTCCTGTTTTATCCTCCATTTTTCCAGGACCTTGTCCGACAAAGAAGACTTTTGCTTCTTGTGGTCCTTCTCCTGGCACGCCGTGCGTGGTATTTTTGTATAATCTGCATTTTTTGCAGTCCCATACCTCTTTTTCTATTATCTTGAGCGAGTCCATGTAATAGAAACAGAGTATTTCTCGATTTTAATATTTATCTATAGAAAGTCTCTTCTGATGGTATTTCGCTTTTGCTTCGGTGTATTACGTCTATGTCTCTTACTTTGTTGGATGCCAGTTGTTCATAGTCTTGGCGTTCTAGGAGCTGGTTTCCTTTTTTCTTGTCCGCGCGTAGTACTAGTCCTGTGCTTGGGTCGAAGTTTAGCTCGAGTTCTGGTTCTTCGTTGAATTTTACATATACTGTTGATCTTCCTTCGATGTAGTATTTGTTGTCTTCTAATTGGTCTGGTTCTTTGTCAAGGTATGTGAAGAGCCAGTCTTCTGGTAGTGTGGTGTCGTAATCTGTGAATGAAACTGGATACATCAAGTCGTATATGTTTAGCTGTGTGCATTGTGTGTTGACCTGGCTTGAGTGTCCTTCGCAGTATGCCACTGCAGTTTTAGTCCCGCGATCAACGTATACTGCGTCATAATAGAATAGACTTTTTTTCAGGTCGCCGAATGTGACGTCTTTTGCTGTAACTGGGTTGTCTAGTATTATTTTGTATTTTTGGCCTTTGACATAGTATTCGTCGCCTTTGTATTTGAACTCGTAGCTTTTTACTTGGCTTGCAAACGTGTCTAGAAATCTGTACATTCTTGTGCGCTGCTGAGGTTTTGAGGTTGTTTCTTCTACTATTGTTGTTTCTAATTGTTTTTCTGTTTCTGTTATGGGTGCTGCTTGTTCTGCTTGTTCTATTGTTTCTTTGATTTCTTCTACTTGTTGCGCTGCTTGTTCGACTTCTTCCACAACTTGTTCTTCTGTTGTTTGTTGTTTTATCTGTTCTGCTATTTCTTTTGCCTTGCTTTCTTGTGGCTGCGCGCATGCTGCGAGAATGAATAATGCCGCGATTATGATTAAAATGTGCTTCATGAAATATGCTCCCTCGTAGTGCTATTTAAGCTTTATTGTGACTATGTTTAAATATTGGAATATGCTTTTTGGCGTATGCAAGAGCGTAGTGCTGGCTTTGTTGTTTTTAGGGACAGTAAGTATTTGTTGCTGCATTATGAGGCTGGTCATTGGGATTTTCCTAAGGGCAATATTGAGAAAGGCGAGACTCCTGAACAAACAGCATTGCGCGAGTTGAAGGAAGAGACTGGTATTGGGGATTCAGAATTTTTGCCTGGTTTTGTTGAAAAGATCAGGTATTTTTACAAAAAGGCTGGCCAGACTGTTGTAAAGGAGGTTGTTTTTTTTCTTGCGAGAACAAAGACTGAGGAGGTCAAGTTGTCAAGCGAGCACATAGGTTTTGTTTGGCTTCCGTTTAAGGAGGCTGTTGAAAAGCTGACTTATAATAATGCTAAGGAGATTTTGAAAAAAGCAGAGGCTTGGTTGAATGTCAAAAAATCGTGAGATTGCAGAAATGTTTTTTGAAATGGCTGACGTTCTTGAGATGCAGGGGGTAGATTGGAAGCCTAATGCTTATCGTAAGGCTGCTCGTGCTTTGGAAACTTTAAGCGAGCCTGTTGAACAGGTTTGTGCAAAAGGTGGCCTTAAGGCTTTGATGGACATTCCTGGTGTTGGCCAAAGTTTGGCTTCTAAGATTGAGGAGTTTTTGAAGACTGGGAGAATGAAGGAGTTTGACCAGCTTGTGAAGAAGATTCCTCGTGGTGTTGAGGAGATGATGCACGTTCCTGGATTGGGTCCTAAGAAGGTTATGAAATTGTATAAAAAATTGAAAATCAAGAGTTTGAAGGATTTAGAAAAGGCTGCTAAGGTTGGAAGGTTGCGTAAGCTTTCTGGTTTTGGCGCGAAGAGCGAGCAGGATATTTTAAGAGGGCTTGGAATTCTCAAACAGGGTGCTGAGCGTGCTCTTTTGGGTATTGCTTTGCCTTTGGCTCATGAGTTTTCTGAGCGTTTGCTTAAAGTTCCTGGCGTTAAGAAGGCTGAGCCGGCTGGTAGTTTGCGTCGTATGAAGGAGACTGTTGGTGATATTGATATTCTTGTTATTAGTTCTAAGCCTGCGAAAGTTATGGACTTCTTTACATCAATGCCTGAAGTTCAGACAGTTCTTGCTAAAGGCTCAACAAAAAGCACAGTCATCCTGAAAGACGGTATTCAGGCAGATGTGCGTGTTCTTGAGGAGAACTCTTTTGGTGCTGCTTTGCAATATTTTACTGGCAACAAGGACCATAATGTTGTCTTGCGTCAGATGGCTATAAAGAAAGGTTACAAGTTGTCTGAATACGGCTTGTTCAAAAAGGATCGTTATGTCTGTGGAAGGACTGAAAAAGAAGTTTACGCAAAACTTGGTCTTCCTTACATCGAGCCTGAGCTTCGTGAAAATCAGGGCGAGATCGAAGCTGCATTAAAGAGGAAATTGCCGAAATTAATCCCGTATAATGCCATGAAAGGAGATTTGCACATGCACAGCAAGTGGAGTGATGGCTTGCATACTATTGAACAGATGGCTAAAGCTGCCGAACAACGAGGCTACAAGTATATTGCTATGACTGATCATTCAAAAAGCGAGTATGTTGCTCACGGTATGGATGAAAAGCGGTTGGTGCAGTATTTGAAAGAGATTGACAAGCTGCAGAAAAAATTTAAAATTAGAATTTTGAAGGGCTCGGAAGTTGATATTTTGGCCGATGGTTCTTTGGATTATGATAACAAATATCTAAAGCAGCTTGATATTGTTCTTGCCGCTATCCACTCTCGCTTTAAATCTTCTCGTCAGGATATGACCAAGCGTATTTTGAAGGCGTTTGAGAATCCTTATGTTAACATTTTCGTTCACCCTACTGGCCGTCTTATTGGCCAGCGTGAGCCTTATGATTTTGATTTTGAAAAGGTCGCAAAGGCTGCTGCTGAGCGCGGAATTGCACTTGAGATTGACGCTTATCCTACAAGGCTTGATTTGAAAGACTTGCACGTTCGTTCTGCCATTGAGCTTGGCTGCAAGATTTCAGTTGATACTGACAGCCATGCTGTTGATCATTTGCGCTTTATGGAGTTCGGAGTTGCCCAGGCAAGAAGAGGTTGGGCTGAGCCAAAGGACGTTATTAACACTTGGTCATTGCATAAATTGGAAAGGTTTTTAAAACGGTGAATCGGCGGGTAAAGTATGCCTATCAAAGAGGTTTTAAATGGAAAAGTTCCTGATTTTGTCAAGGAGACTCCTGAGTGGACTGTTTTTTTGAAGTGGGTTTCTGAGAACAAAATTCAGTCAGCTGACCAGCTTAAGAGTGTCTTGAATGCTGAGATTGATGACTGTCAGGAATCTTTGAACAAAAATATGTCTGCATCCTCGCTTGGAACGAATACGCGTGTTGTTCGCCAGTGCGCAAAAAAGCTTGGTTTTTTGAAGCTTGTTCAGGAAGATATTGTTAAGAAATACCTCTAATGCCAATCATCAACAAGACCAAGGACTCTGTATTGGCTTCTTCTTTTGAGGAATGTCGTTCTTTTTGGCAGCAGACTCGGGGCATGATGTTCAGGAGCCAGGTTGTTCCTCTTGTCTTCACATTTCCAAAGCAAACCATCATTAAGCTTCATTCCTGGTTTTGTCCTGATAACATGGATTTGGTTTTTCTCGACGAGAACTGGGAGATTGTTGAGTTGCAGCCAGAATGGCCTCCCAGGAGCAGTTATTCTCCCCAGCGTCCTTTTATGTTTTTGTTGGAATTGCCTGCTGGCACTATTTTCAGGACTGGCACGCAGGTTGGCGATGTGGCGCATATTTTGAAATAAATAAGGTGGGGAGGCTGGGATTTGAACCCAGATCTAGCGGGTTGGAGCCGCCAATTCTAGCCAGGTTAAACTATCTCCCCGTTGACTGTTCGTCGATTATGAGCGTATTTAAAAGTTTCGTACACAGCATTTAAAAATACAAGATTGTCTTTAAGTTAAAAAAGAGGTCATATGAAAAAACCATTAGCCTATTACGAAGCCATTGCCACATTAACCGGTTGTATTATTGGCGCTGGTGTTTTTGGTATTCCTTATGTTGTCGTTCGTGCTGGTTTTTGGACGGGTATGCTTGTTATTCTCGTCTTGGGCCTTGCTGTTTTGCTTATTCATTTATTGGTTGGTGAGATTTCTTTGCGTTCTAACAAGTGCCATCAGCTTGTTGGTTATGCTGAGAAGTATCTTGGGAAAAAAGGTAAGTATTTGATGGCTGTTTCGATGGTTATTGGCGTTTATGGTGCCATGATTGCTTATACTTTGGGTGTTAGTGAGAGCTTGGCTGCTTTGTTTGGTGGTTCTGTTTGGCTGTGGGCTGTGTTTTTTTATTTTGTGATGGCTTTGTTGCTTTGGGGTGGTTTGGAAGTTTTGGAGAAGTCTGAGTTTTGGATGGAAGGTGTTAAGTTTTTGGTTTTCTTCGTCATTCTTTTTATTTTGTTCTCTTCTCGTCATTTTTCTGCTGACAATTTTGTTGGTTTTTCTTGGTACAGGCTTTTGCTTCCTTATGGTGTTGTGTTGTTTGCATTTGCAGGTACTGCTGCAATTCCTGAGGTAAGGGAGGAGATGAAGAAGTGTAAATTGTTGACAAAGCGCGCCATTATTATTGGTTCGGTCATTCCGATTATTGTTTACTTGTTGTTTACTGCTGCTGTTGTTGGAGTGACGGGTGGCATTACAACAGAGGTTGCGACACTTGGTCTTGGGCTTGTTGTTAGTGGTCTTGGTTTTTTGCTTTTGCACTTGTTTGCTATTCTTGCCATGGCTTCTTCTTTTGTTGCTCTTGGCTATGCTTTAAAGGAGACCTATCGTGTTGATTTTAAGCTTCCAAGGGGTGAGGCTTGGGCTTTGACCATGACTATTCCTGCTGTTTTGATCATGCTTGGCGCGCGTTCTTTTGTGAATACTTTGCAGGTTGCTGGAGCTTTTGCTGGTGGCATTGCTGGTATTACGATTGTTCTTATGCACGCTAAGGCCAAGCGTCGTTCTGAGAGAAAGCCTGAATATAGTGTTAAGCTGAATTGGCTCGTTTACAGTGTTTTAATCTTATTATTTGCGGTTGGTATGTTGTACGAGCTTTTTGTTATTTTGTGATATTGTCCAAAGAAGTAGGAGTATTGTTAGGACTGCGAGTATGATTGCAATGTAGGGCTGTAAGTTTACAGGGATTGTGTCTTTCTGTACTCTTAATGAGACTGTGTTGCTTGCTACTAGTCCTCCTTTGCCGTCGTCTCCTATGAATCTTACTCTTTCTTCTCCTGTCCAGTCTGTTTCTGGTGTTAGGATTGCTGTGTTGTTGACTATGTCTATTGTTATGTGTTTTATTTCTGTTGAGGTGTAGCTGAGTTTATCGGCATCTGGGTCTTTGAAGTATTTGTCTAGGTCTATTTGGTGTACTGTGTTTTCTTGCCATGTTTGTGGTGGTATGCCGTGTGCTATTGTTGTGGCTGGTTGTGGTGCGATTACGATCGCAATTGCCGTTATTAGTGCTATTCCAATTATGCCCCAGATTATTTTTCTTGCGCGGATTGGTTGTTTTTTCACTCGGGCGTATATGCTGTATGTGCCTTCTTTGATTTCTGCTGTGAAGTGTATTGCGTCTTTGCTTTCTCCTGTTTTCTTTAGTTGTATTGTGTTCCAGGCTTGGTTTGCGTATCTTGCTAGTCTTACCTCTTCAACGCCTACTTTTTTTCTTGCGAGCCAGGCTTTTGAGACGGTGAATGTTGCCTTGAGGCTTGCTTCTTCTGTATTTGTTTTTACAAGTATTGATTGGTAGACTGCTGGTGATGGTGCTATTCTTGCTTTTGTTTTTCTTATTAGTATTTTGAATTGTTTGATTGGTTTTTTTGCTGTTATGCTTAGTAGCGATAGTCCTTTCTTCCATGCTTTTAGTGTTACTGTTTGTTTTTCTAGCAGCATTTTCCATCGCGCTTTGATTACTCTGGCTCGTGACATTTGTTTGGCGATGAATATTACTCCCAGAATTGCTAATCCTAGCAGTACGTATTGGAAGTTTGGTTCTATTAGGCTCCATGCGGCTCCTATCAGTAATAATATCAGTACGCCTAGAATTATTGCAATAATTTTGAGTGGTTGTTTCTTTTTTTTGCCGATTACTATGTCTTTTCTTGCTACTACGTGGTATTCTTTTTTGAATTCTCGTTCTAGTTGTTTTTTTAGGCGTTCTCTTTCTGCTTGTTTTCGCTCAAGGTTTTTTCTTTGTTGTTCAAGTTTTCTTTTGAGCAGTTCTGCTCTTTTTTGTTCTCTTGCCTTGCGTTTGGCTTCTCTTTTTTCTTTCCATCTTCGCATTTTTTCTTTGAATGCTGGGCTTCGGAAATATCTTACTGTGTAGAACATGCCAATAAGTATTGCCAGAATCACAACTGCTATTGCAACAACTAGTGTTGGATTTTTTTCAAATAGCGTAGGTTTTTGTAGCTTTATGGTGAGTTCTTTGCTGTATTTTATGCCTGTTTGTTCTACTGTTGCTGTTAGCGTTATTGGATAACTTCCTTCAGGTATTTGTTCTGTTGGTGTTAATCTTAGGTTTATCGTTTTTTGTTGTCCTGGATTTAGTGTTACGCTGCTCGGGCTTATGCTTGCCCATGGCGCTCCTTCTATCATTAAGCCGTATTGTGTTTCTCTGTCTCCTGTGTTTTCTATTGTTAGGTCTGCTGTGCTGTCCGTGTAGTCTGTTCTGATTTTGTTTATGCCTTCTGCTAGTATTGGTATGTCTGTTGATTTGATTATTAGCTCAAGTGCTACGTCTTTTTTCTGGTTTGATTTTTCTGTGCTGATTTCTACTGTTAGCGGGAAAGTGCCTGATTGTGTGCAGTCGTCTGGGGTTACGCTGACTATGATGTTTTTGTTTTCATCGCCTGTAAGCACTGCTCTTTTTTCGCTGACGTGGATATTGGAGTGCCCGGATGCGCTGATTGTGTATATCTCAGTAAAATTGAGTGGATTGCTAAGCTGTAGCGTGTAGCCTGCTGTCTCGCATGGTGCTATTACTGCGCTTGTTTGTTGTGTTGTGACGTTTACGTTGTCTGGTATTGCAATTATGATCTCTTGTGTTAGTGTTTTTTCAACTTCTCCGTCGTTGAAAAAGATGTCTACAAGGTATGTTCCTGGTCTTGTCGTGCATGGGATGTTGTAGAAGGTGTTTATTAGGGCGGATTGCCCTTGGTTTAATGCGAAGTTTAGGCTTGAGAATGTGATGTAGTCGCTTCCTGTTCCGTCAATGCTTAGGCTGTACGTGGCCTGGTTTTCTCTGGTGTTTTGTATTGTTATGTTGCTTGTTGTGCTTCCGCATGGGAACGTGTTTATTGCTGTGTCGCCGAATGCTAAGAAATCTTGGGCGCTCGCGCTTGGAAGAAGTAATGCTATTAGTAAAAAAATAACAGTGGTTCTCTGCATATTATCCCCGATTTAGTAGTACGTCTCGGCTTGTTCCTTGTTGCGCAAGTGTGCAATGCCGATGACTATACCTAAGATGACGAGCAGGACCACAAGGACTATTAGCACGACCTCGAAAACTCCTCTCGCGCCTGATTTTTGCCCAGTAACTGTTGCTGTCAGTGTTAGTTCTTGTCTGTTTTCTCCTGAGCTTACTGTGGCTACAAGTGAGTGCGCGCCTGCTGGCGTGTCTTCGTTTATTTGTACGTTCACAAATATTGTCTGTGTTTGGCCTGCTGGTACAACGAGTGTGCTTGTTGGCGTTATTGTTACAGTCGTCCAGTCAGTGCTTGGTACAGTTACGATGAATGTCTTGCTGGTCTTGCCCGCATTTGTTACTGTGACCGGGAATATGGCAGCTTGTCCGCTTGCTACGCTTTGCGCTTGGTTGCCAAGCGTTATCGTGCTTTGTGGTTTGTCATTTTCGCTGCAGGTTTCGTCTTCTAGTACTGCTATTGTGCTTTTTTCACTTATCTTTCTGTGTTTTTGTGAGAATTCTACTTCCACATTGACGTCGTAGTTGCCTGCTTTTGCGCATTTTGGAATTCGTATGAAGATTTCTTCTGTTTCTTCTTCTTCGTCGCCGTCTTCTATTTCTTCTATGTATTCTGTTCCGGTTATTCCAAGGCCTGGTATGCTTACTGTTACTTTTACGTCATCCTGGCTTTTTTCTCCGCTGTTTTCAACCCTTACTGTCGTCAGTAGTGCGCTTCCTGCTCTGACTGCGTTTGATGGGCTGAATACGACGTCTTCAATTTTTAGTGCATTTCTTGGAACGTCTATCTTTAAGTTGTAGTTTGCTGTTAGTTCGTCTCCAAACCTGTCAGATATTACTACTCTGAGCTTGTAGTCGTCTTCATCTACATCGTCTGGGATTACTATGCTTAGTTTTTTGACGTATGTTACGTTTGCGTCTGCGTCAAATACTGTTGTTTTGTCTTCTATGTCGTCTAGGTCGCTGAACTCGTATCCTGAGACGAATATGCGTACTTCTGCATTGTCAATGTTTGATGCTGGTGTGAATCTTATTCTGACTTCGTATTCTTCGCCGCGTTCTAGTGATAGTCTGTTTACGGCGTTTTGTTGTAGAATTGTATCGTCAACCTCTACTTCCTCCAGAACGACTGGAAGTGCTGTGGCTGCGCCTGCAAGCGCTAGGAAAAGTGTTATTGCGATGATTGCTTGTATTGCCTTCATTTTATGCCCCCCATATCGTGCAGAATTGTTCTGCTATTAAAATTTTTCTATTCTTGAGTAGTTTTACTCTATTACCACCACTCAGTTAGTACTTATATAAAAAACTTTCTACTCTGTTACTTCTATGTCTCTGTGCACTACTCTGTGTACAGAGCCGCTGTCTATTGTTATTCGAACATAATATGTTCCTGGTTGTACGTCTTCTGGTAGTTGGACGTATAGTGTTCTGGTTGCTCTTTTACCGACTGGCAGGTCTAGTGGTCCAACGCTTGCTCGTATTCCAAGGTCTTGTATGACTACTGCTGCTTTGAGGTTTTCTAGTTTTTTGTCGCCGTTGTTTTTGAATGATATTGTTACTGGCACAGCATCTCCTGCTTCTGTTTCGTATGCGTTTGGTATTCTGATCGCGCCTATGTGTATGCTTAGCTCGTCGTCATTCTCGCTGTCTGTTCCTGGTGTAGTTCTTGTTCCTGGGACTGGTATTATGTTTAGTTTGAAGCTTGCTGGCACGTTGTTGCATTTTAGCGTGACTGTTTCTGTTCCTGTAAAGCGTGCGTTTAGGTTGTATATTCTTAGATCGTCGTCTACAAATCTTAGCTCGTAATGGCTTGATGTGCTTGAAATTTCGAATCTTAGGAATGTGTCGTCTGGGTCTGTGCATTGTGAGAAGATGTTTTCGTAAATCATTGTTCCTTGTCTGCTTGCTTGGTAAATTGTTTTGTCTTCCAGTGGTTTCCAGCGTGCGTCTGCGTTTGTTGGGAAGCCTCCTGGCCCGCCTGGTGATGGTCCTCCTGGTGCTGGGTCAAAGCTTCCTGGTCCTGGGTCAAAGTCTCCTGGCCCGCCTGGGTCAAAGCTTCCTGTGTCTCCGCTTGTGCCGCCTGCGCTAGAGCCTGTTGAACTGCCTCCATCGTTCCATCCGCCTGCGCCTGGACCTGTTGAACTCCCTTCATCATTCCAGCCGCCCGCATCATTTCCTGCAGGCCATCCCTCGTCGTTCCATCCGCCTGCGTCATTTCCTGCAGGCCATCCTTCATCATTCCATCCGCCTGCATCTGGTCCTGCAGTCCAGCCGCCGTCATAGTTCCAGTCGTCGAATGCTGCTATGACTGGTGCTAATGTCATCGTGGCTATTAAGAGCAGAGAAATGAATGGTAGCGTGTTTGTTTTTGGCATTTGTTTCCCTTTTTATGAAAATGAAAAAATTATTTTGGAACTGGTGTTAAGTCTCGCAGGCCTGGCTGTTTTTGCTGTTTGGCTGCTTCTGCGGCTTTTTTGGCTTCTTCTTCAGCTGCCTTTGCTGCAACGACTGATTGAGCAATGGCTGCTTTGTCAGCAGCTATTTTTTCTGCTGTTTCGCGTGCTGCTGCGAGTGCTTGTTCTGCCGCTGCTCTGTCTGCAGCTGCTTTTTCGGCGAATTGTCGTGCTTGTTCGACTGCTTGTTCTATGCTTTGTCTGTGTTCTTGGACGCTTCCTGCATAGTTTCTTGCTTCGTTAGCTGCTTGTTCTGCCGCGTTTTTTGCTGCAAGTGCTTCGCTTGAATCAACTGGCACTGCTGGAGTTGGTGCTACAGGAGCTGCTGGTGTTGCAGGTTTGTGCAAGAGTTCTTTTGCCGGTGCTACTACTAGGCGTACTGCAACAAGTCTTTTGTCAATTAGTAATTGTCTGAATGTTTCCTCGTCCATTACTGTGCTTCCGCTTTGATCTACCAGTGCTCTTATTGGATTGCCGTTTTGATCTTTTGTTTCTGGGAAATAGTTTGGCACTTCTGCAAGTTTTCCTAGAGGTACTGCAACGCTATTGTCAATTGTTCTTTGTTTTCTTTCTGATTTTGACGCGCGGGAGTTTTCTGAGTATCCCCATGAATCGTTTTCTTGATATCGATCAAGCATTTTTGTAATATCAAGGTTGAGTGCGCTTGCTATTGTTTGAAGGTTGCCTTCTAGTGGTGCGTGCTTTCCAAGCCCGCGGTCTGCGACGTAGGTGTCTGAGCTTCCGTCCCATTTTGTAACGACTACAGCGTATACTCTGAATTGTGCAGCTGCTTCGTGAGAATATTGTTTTGCTTTTTCTTCTAGGTCTTTTAGTTCTGCTTCAAGAGGTGCTTTTAGAATGTCGCTTAGTTCGCTTTTGCTTGCCTGTTTCTTTAATTCTTCTATTCGTTTTTGTACTCGGCGTAATTGTGATACTTCGTCTTTCGCACCGTGCATTTCTCCGCTTTGTGTTGCTGGAGTTATGACCTTATCAGCATATAATTTTTCCAATTCTTTTCTTGTTTGGGTTGTTTCGTCATATAAATTGCTGCTTTTACATCCTGCAACTAATCCTAGTACAGAAGCACCGATAATTGTGTAGAGTCCTTTCATTTTTCCATCCCCCGTAATCATTACTTTATATCTACTGCGAAGTAGCACTAATATTTAAACCTTGCCTAAAAGTTCAGGTACGCGCTTATGGCGATTCTTTCGCCATTCTGGAGCTTTCGTGAGTCGATGTTTTGGCCGACGTCTCTTGTTTTTCTTTCGCTCCACTCCCAACCAAACTCGCCTGATATGCCGAAGCTTGCGCCATTTAATCTTGCTATTTCTAATTGTACGTTGATTGCTGGACCGCCTCTTGTTGTTGTTATTTCTCTGTCGAATGAGACTTCGCTGTCTCCTTCTATTCTATATTGTTCCAGCCATCCTTTTGGTATTATTCTGCAAATTAATGCTGGCTCTGTTATTTTTCCGTCTTCATCAAATACTGGCTTTTTTAGGTACAGCACAATTGGCATTGCTACTTGTAATCCGGCTCCTCGTCCTCTTTGGAGCCCTTCATATTCGTCGCTTTTCACGTGTGCCCATCCTGCAAAGTAGACGCCGTTTGCTATTTCTTCAATTTCCTCAGCGCCAAAATTTTCTCGTTTGATTGGTCTTGTTATTGAGTCTGACCATAGTCTTTTGCTAAATTCGAGTGAAAGGTGTCCTGTTCTGTAGTTTTCTTCTTCCATTTCGAACCCGCTTGGGAATTTCATGTTGTATTTTCCGCTTCCGAGGTTTAGGCTTGCTAGTGCTCTGATTCCTGCTTTTTGGCTTGCAAAGCCGAGTTGTGCTCCGCAAATTCCTCTTGTTGCATCTCCTTCTACTTGTTGTTTGAAGATGCTATAGTCTGGTCCTGCTAGGAAGTTGAGAAATACTTCTTTGTCAGCATGGTTTAGCAGTAGTCCGCCAATTCCGACTGTTGCTCGGTAATTGTCTACTCTTGAGTCTTCTCCTATTGCTTCGAATTCGTACAATCCTGATCGTAAATGTAAGCTTGGTCTCCAATCTTTTATTCTTGCTATGAGTCCTCCTCTTAAGCCCACTCCTCGTTCTGTTGGTGTTTGGTGCGCTCCTGCTCGTAAGTATCCATCCCAGCCGTCTATTACTATTTTGGGCGCGTCCCACAGGCCTGGCTCTTTTCGTTCTCTGTCGTTAAATCCGTCGGCATGTGCTGTGCCAGCCATTCCTGCAGCTAGCAATGCGCCTGCCGTAACTGTTTTTCTTATAGAACCGCTAAATTTTTTTATTATATCAGTTAAACTCATACCATGCCCCTTATTTGTCGACTTAGCACAGCACATATTTAAAACTTTCTATATGTTGCTATTCTCGAGTAGCAACTAGCCGATGTCAAGTTTTATAATATTCTTTTAAAAAACAGGTTGCATGGATGTCGTTGTTGTTGGTGCTGGTCCTGCTGGAAGTGTTGTTGCGCAAAAACTTGCCAAGCGTGGCTTTGATGTTTCCGTTTTTGAGGAACATTCGATGGTTGGCCGGCCAATTTCTTGTACTGGTATTGTCACCAAGGCTTTGTTTGAGTTTGTTGAGAGAAACGATGAATATGTGGTTAATGAGCTTGAAGGTGTAAGAATTACTGCTCCTTCTGGCAAGGTTGTTGAGATTCCGTTGAAAGAGTATGTCATTTGTCGTGAGAAGTTTGATAATTTTTTGATGAGAAAGGCCGTGGAGCATGGGGTTAAATATCATGTGCGCCACAAGTTTGTTGGCTTTAACAACAACACGGCAATTTTTCAGCATGGTGATAAGCGTGTTGAAAAAAAGTTTGACATTTTGGTTGGCGCTGATGGTCCTTTTTCTGCTGTTGGCAGGTCTGCTGGTCTTTTGGATGGCAGACAATATTATATTGGCTCGCAGGCAACCATCAAGGGTAATTATGATCCTGATTGGTTTTTGACTTTTTTTGGTGGTTGCGCTCCTGGTTTTTTTGGTTGGGCTGTTCCTGAAAGTAATTGTTTAGCAAGAGTTGGTGTTGCTACTAAAAAACATGTTTACAATTATTTTGAATTGCTGCGCAAGAAGTTCAATGGCGAGATCGTCGAGCGCCAGGCTGGTCCTATTCCGATTTACGATGGTGCCAAGCACGTGCAGAAGGATAATGTTTTTCTTGTTGGTGATGCTGCAGGTGTTTGTAAGAATACCACTGGTGGTGGCATAATTACTGGTATGTGGTCGTCTGAAATTTTGGCTGACTGTATTATTAATAACAAGGATTACTCAAAGGCTCTTTCTCCGTTGCGACGTGAGCTTTGGATTCATGAGAAGCTTCGTAACATGCTTGACAAGTTTTCTGATGCTGATTATGAACGTTTGGTTGATTGGATGTCGTCTCCAAAAGTTAAGAAAATTCTTTTTGATTATCCCAGAGAGTATCCTTCCCGTTTTGTTTGGAAACTCGCTCTTGCGCAGCCAAGGTTGTTGGCTTTTGCGAAGTATGCGTTTGCGTAGTAAACTTTTTAAGCTCTATTCTGGTTGTCCGCTTTGATGGATGAAAATAGTGGGGTTTGGGGGAAAGTTCAGCGTGTTCGGGCTTTTGTTCTGAAGTATCCTGCTTTGTTTGTCTTGATTTTAGTTCTTGTTTTGCAATTTGTTCCTAATGGTAATGGTGCTTATCCTTGGGGTGGTATGTGGATGCGTATGCAGTCTGAGAAATTGCATGTTGCGGATTCTGCTGCAGCGTCTAGTGTTGATAACTTTTTGGCCCAGCAGGCTGATGCGCTCGCTCGGCAGCAGTATCCTAATTTGCCTGAGGCTAATAGGCAGAAGGTTGTTGAGGATTTGAAGAAAAAAGTTAGAGAGGAAGCTGGAGAGCAGCTTGAGTCTGAAAGGAAACGTTTGGCTCAGGAAATTCGGGATCATTATTCTTATGAGGTTGATGGCAGGAAGTTTCTTTACATGCCTGACATCGATCCTTATTTTTATTTGCGTTATGCGCGAAATGTTGTTGAAAAGGGTCATTTTTATGATGTTTTGAAGGATGGCGAGCCTTGGGACAATCACATGGTTGCTCCTATTGGAACAACTGCTGATCAAAACTGGCACCCTTATGTATTTGCCTGGATGTATCGTATTTTCTCGGTTTTTGACGAGCAGATAACTTTGATGCAGGCTGCTAATTATTTCCCTATCGTATTCATTTTTCTGTCTTTAATTTTCACATTTTTTATTGCGCAAAAGGTTTCTGGTAATCTTGGCGGTTTTTTTGCAGTTACCATTCTTGCGTTGTTGCCTGCTGTCATGAGCAGGACTCCTTGGGGTCATGCTGATACTGATGCTTACAACGTGTTTTTCCCTGTTGTTGTTGTTTGGCTTTTGTTTATGGCTCTTTCCTCTTCCACTTTGAAAAAACAGGCTGTTTGGGCTGGGCTCGCCGGGTTTGCTATTGCTCTTTTCTCTAATTTGTGGTCTGGTTGGTGGTATTTGTTTGATTTCGTTCTTGCCGCTCTTGCGTTTTCTGTTTTGGTTGAAATTGTCATAAATCTTGGAAGGTTAAAAGAGGGTATTTGGCCTTTGTTGCGGCATTCTCGCTTGAAGAAGTTTATTTCAATTGGTGCTGTTTTATTTTTAACAACGATGATTTTCTGTAGTGTCACTATCGGTTTTTCAAAGTTTTGGAACGACACTTTCAGGGGCGCAATTGGTTTTACTATTATCAAGGCCGCAGCGCTTCCTTCTTTGTGGCCTAATGTTTTTACCACTGTTGCTGAGCTTAATCCTGCTTCTTTTGGCCAGGTTGTTAATTCTGTTGGTGGCCAGTTGATGTTCATAATTGCACTTTTGGGCATGCTTATGTTGTTGTTGAGGAGAGATGCTAATGGAAAGTTTGATGTGACTTACAGCGCTCTTCTTGCTATTTGGTTTGTTGGCACTATTTATGCTTCTTTGAAGGGTTTGCGTTTCACTTTGCTTTTGGGTCCTGCTTTTGCTGTGGCTTTTGGTGCTGCTGCTGGCTTGTTGTGCCAGCGATTGTCAGTTTTTGGTGAGAAACAATTGCACATCAATAAGATTGCTGTCAAGGTTTTGATCATTGTTATTCTTGGGTTAATTATCATTAATCCAACTAAGTCTGGCACTCACATGGTGCGTGATTCTTATGCTTCTGTTGTCGGTGATGTTCCTCTTGTGAATGATGCTTGGTGGAATGCTCTTACAAAAATTAAGGATGACAGTCAGCCAAATGCGATTATTAATTCTTGGTGGGATTTCGGCCATCATTTCAAGTTTATTGCTGACCGCGCTGTTACTTCTGATGGCGCGACGCAGAATTCTCCTCAGGCTCACTGGATTGGTCGTGCTTTGCAGACTGATAATGAGGATGAGGCTGTTGCGATTTTGCGCATGCTTGATTGTGGTGCAAACTTGGCGTATGATTTTGCGCTCAATGCAACAAACGATCCTTTGAAAGCGATTAAATTGGTTAAGGAAATTATTATGCAGGATAAAGAGACGGCTGCAAAGATGGCTGACGAAGCCGGTGTTTCTGATATTTTGAAATACACTCATTGTGATCCTCCTGAGGATTACTTTATTGCTAGTAGCGATATGATTGGCAAGTCTGGTGTGTGGGCTCATTTTGGTCTTTGGAGTTTTGAGCGTGCTGAGATTTGGCAGAAATGGGTGCATCTTGAGGAAAGCGAGGCCGTGCCTAAGATGGTGGAGCGTTTCAATTGGTCTAAAGAGACTGCTGAACAGTTATACCGTGATGCAAATGCTTTGTCGTCTGAGGATGCTGCTAACCAGTGGATTAGTCCTTGGCCTGGCTATGTTTCCACTGATCCTAGTTCTTGTAGTGCGTCTGAGGGTGTTTTGAATTGTGGTAATATCGCAGTTAATTTGTCGAATGGTCGTGCCGAAATAGGTGTAAATCAAGGCGTTGCGCCTGCTGGCAAAATGTTTTTGTACAACAAAAATGGAACTAAGAAAGAGTTTAGTTATGCTGAGGGCAACGCGAATTTGGCTGTTGTGTTGTGGCCTACTGGCAGCGGCATGTCTGCGCTTGCAGCTTATTCGCAGGTGGCTGATAGTATGTTTACTCGTTTGTACTACATGGGCGGCCTTGGTTTGAAGCATTTCAGGCCGCTTACTCAGGAACGGCAGTTGATTGGTGGAATGATTTATGTCTGGAAGGTTGATTGGGCTGGTGGAGAGGCTTACATTCCTGGTGATTTGTTGCCTAAGTCTTCTGTCGAGTCTGGTGCTGAGGTTAAGTTGAATTATATTGGCTGGACTGATGATGGTAAAGTTTTTGATAGTAGTATTGTTGGCTGGCAGGAAAAGAATGTTTCGCAGTATGTGAGCTTTGACAGTTTTGAAACTAGGCCCATGGCGTTTGTCGCCGGCCAGGGCAAGTTGATTCCTGGTTTTGAGTCGGGCATTCAGGGCATGAAAGCAGGAGAGACTAAAACAATTACCATTCCTCCTGAGGAAGCTTATGGCACTGACCCTTCAAAGCATCCTCTTGGCAACAGGACTTTGCACTTTAAGATTAAGATCGAGTTTGTGCAGTAAATATTGGTTTGACATTTTCTATTATGCTTTATCTGAACTGTCTAAGAAACCGAGTTTATCTAAGTTTTTTTATTTTCTCTGAATTAAGCTCTTCGAGACTGTGTACTTCTAGATCAGCACCTGGGAACTTACTATGGATTGGAGTGCAGACACCAATAGCGGCCATTCCCGCGCGCTTTGCTGCATCGATTCCATGAATGGCGTCTTCAATAACAACACATTCCTCAGGCTGTGCCTCTAGCTTTTCTGCCGCTTTTAAGAATACTTCAGGATTCGGTTTGTGCGCCTTAACATCTTCTTTTGAAACAACAACACTAAAATAGATTTCGAGCTGAAAACGCTTCATTTCACTTTCAACGAGAGCATGCGATTTACTTGTTGCTATAGCAATTTTTATCTTGTTTTTAATCAAATCTTTGATTAATTCAAGTGCACCACGAGTTAATTTGAGCTTTTTTTCAAGTATCGGCTCAAGTGACTGTCTTTGTTTGACAAAAGCGTCTACGTCAATCGGAATACTGTATTTTTTACCCAAGTACACAGCTTGCTCTTCCGCTATTAACCCTAAAGCTTCTTGAATATCCTGAATCTTTAGCGCAATTCCATATTTTTCTTGCAAATACTTTTTACGCTCTTCCCAAACTATTTCTGGAGAATTGACAAGAACACCATCAAAATCAAATATAACTGCTTTTATCATAACGAAAGGAACAACCTGAGAGTATTAAAACCCTTTCGAAAACCCCTACCTTCTAGGACGATGTCTTATTCATAGACTTTTCATTCTAAAGCTTTATAAATCCCTATTATTGCTTCTATTGCATGAATGTATGGATTGTTATTGCTGCTTACAATGAAGAACACAGCATTGGCTCTGTTGTGAAAGAGCTTGTTAGGGCTGGCTATAAGAATGTGGTCGTGGTAGATGATGGTTCTGATGATGATACTTCTAGGATGGCAAAACAGCATACAAAGAATGTTTTAAGGCATGTTGTTAACAGGGGTCAGGGTGCTTCTTTGAGGACTGGCATTGAGTATGCTTTAAAACAAGATGCTGATGTTGTTGTAACTTTTGATGCTGATGGCCAGCATCGTGTGGAGGATATTCCTGCTTTGATAGCTCCTGTTCAAAATGGGGATGTTGATGTCGCGCTTGGCAGTCGTTTTTTGAAGAACGGCTCGAACGTGCCTTTTTTCCGTAAGATCGCGCTTAAGGGTGGTGTTTTTCTTGTTTGGCTGTTTTATGGTATTAGGTTGACTGATGTTCATAATGGTTTTCGTGCGCTGTCAAGGCGTGCCGCGCATAAAATTGAGATCACTATGGATCGTATGGAGCACGCGAGTGAGATTTTAGCAGAGATTAAGAAAAATAATTTGCGTTATATAGAAATACCTGTTGTTATTAGGTATACAAAGTATAGTATGGAGCACGGCCAGAGCACTTTGAATGCGCTGAAGATTTTTTATAAAATGTTGCTTCATAAGTTTTCAAGATGATACAACCAATACAGATTGCGGCGTTGATTGTTGCGGTTATTCA
>CAZXKS010000011.1:0-4942 GCA_964641265.1 uncultured Methanosarcinales archaeon
GCTCCCATAATCGCAGTCACACCAACAATTCTAGAAGCAATAATGTTGAAAATCAACATCACAGTGCCAGCAATGAAAACATAAAGCAGCGTACTCCTGATCAAATTAGTGCCCAAAAGATATCTCTCCTGCAACTTGTCAGCGCCATTCTCAATGCCATTAGACAAAATAGTCAAAATGTAAACAATTTGGAAAACGTAAATACCGACAACAGCCTGGAAATAATAAGTCGGCACGCCATCACCAAAAAAGTTCGCCAAAGTGCCAATCTGATCACCAGCAGCCTCGGCACCCAAATTCGTAATGTTACTCGACAAACTGCCCAAAATATAAGTAATCATCGAAGTAATACCAATGACAATGCCGGAAATAGCAGGAGTCAAGAAAGCAATCTGGGACTTCATATCAGAAATAATGTCTGCCATCAAATCTTTCAAACGCTCATTCACCTTGTGAATCTCCTTAATATAACGCGCAACATTCAACAAAGCCTGAGCCGCAATCAACGGACCCTTTTTAACGCTCTCAATCAAAACCTTCATCGAAGACTGAATTATAGCACTGGGGAAAGCAACCAAAGCACCAGACTGAGGATTGAAAATAGCCTCTTTGACAGACATACCCAGCTTCGAAATGTTCATCGAAACAAGCTTGAAAAAACGACCAGAAATAGTATCTTCCATCACGTCAGCAACCTTCTGGAAAGCAATCTCGGCAGGCAAGCCATCACCAAGACGATTGCCCAACTGGAAAAGAGCAGAAGAAAACTCATCCTCCAACTTCTTGGCCTCATCACGAATCTTAATAACATTCTGGCTGCGCAACCTAAAGTACAGGCCTATACTGAATGCCAGGCTAATCGGGAAAAACAAAGACAACAAACTAGCGCCAAGACCATAAGGACCAACAACCAAGCCCTCATAACGAGAACTCTCCTTATAGCCAAGCAAATCAAAACCCAAAAACTTTACATCAAACTCGGGATTAACAAAATGAATCAAAACAGGAGACAAAGCAATTAACAACATCACAAAACCAATAATGACGGCAAAAAAAGAAGGATGAATAGCAAACTCGGTCTTACCAATCTTGAAAATAACATTGCGATACTTCTTCAAAGAAGGATTAATCTCAGCAATATCAGTATCACCATACCCAGTAGGCCTCTTAGCAAGAACATTCCTGCCCAAAAAGTAAACTGTCACAGGCAAAACTATATTGTAAAGAGCGGCAATATGATACCATGTAATACCCTCCATAAAGCTAACAGCCAAAGGCAAAATAACAAGGCCCAAAATAGGCAAAATAACTCCAAGCATGTGCAACATCGTAATAGGACCCTTCAAGTTTTGGGCATAATGCAACATTTTCTCATAAGTCTCGTCCAAAATAACATCAAGAGACTTGTCCAACAAACTAATCCTGCGCTCTTCAGAAGTTTCATACAAAGAGCCCTCGACTAAATGAAGCGCTTCAACAAACTCCAAGTTATAAGCACGCCAACCCTCCAAATAAGACTCCAAAGAGTCTTTAATAGTCTCAAATTTGCCACTCTCAACGTCCCAAATAATCTTGCGCAAGTCCAAGCTCAAAGGAGGAGAAAGATGCTCGGAAGCAAACTCAATAGCAAGCTCCAAGTTAGAAGTATGACGCATGTAAGTAACAATGTAAAAAACACACAAGACCATCTGATTGCTGGCCTTCATCCTCCAAATATTAGCCATGTAAGAAGGAACGTTCTGCAAGATAAAAATAGCCGCGAGGGCAATAGTCAGGCCGAAAAGAGCAAAAAAAGTACTCTTCAAAACAAGCAAAGAGAAAAACATACTAAAAAACAAAAACGCAACAGGCAAGACCAAACTTGCAGCCGTGACAGCTGCAGGCGTAGTCTGCAAATGGCACGCATCGAGCATGTCCTGCATCTTGGCAGCCTTATCTGGTTTAACCTTTAATTTCAAAATCTTAGCACTGAAATTACACAACTTTTCATACGCAGACAAATGAGGAGGCAAAATTTCTTTCCTGAAAATCTGGTACTCACGACTATAGAGCTGAGAACTAGGCATGGTTGCCTGCAGTTCAAGTTGCTCGGACAACTTCAACTTGTACTTAGCAATCAAATCCTCGCTCATTTTTTTACCGCACGCTTCAACCACTCAGACCACTCGAAAAAAATACGCTCGCTATCCAAGCGGCCGACTTCCTCACGAACCTGGTCTGAAATCTTGTGAAACTCATCATTAGCACGAACATAAAATGCAGCCTCCAAAATATCAAAATTTTTCAACTTATTAGCAGTAGAGACAAGAGTTTCTTTAATCTTGGCCCTCAAATTAATATTGTCCCACACAGCATCCCAATTACCAGCCCACTCCTTGACATTACCAGCAACAGCCTTGATAACATCACTATCGCCCCTCAACAAATCGTTAGTAGGAACAAGAGCATCTGTCTGCGGATCATACTTGAACAAGTCAACAAAACCACCCTCTCTAAGAGGGTCATCCTCCCACAACTTACGCACTTCAGTAATCTGAGTAACACGCCTCCACTTATGAATGCCGTCAGGACTACGAATTGGATTAGCAACAACAATCAAATCAGTAGCCTTGAAACTAGTTCTGGGAACACCCAAATCATTCACTACACGATCAAAAACACCATAAGGAGAATCACCATGAATAGTACCAGCAACAACATTAGCAAGAGCACCAACACGCATGGCCTCGTACAAAGCTCTTGCTTCCACGCTTCTAACTTCACCAACGATAAGGCTGGAATCGCCCAAACGCAAAGTCGTACGAATACCCTCATCAGCACTAACCTCAGTAGTTCCTCTAGTCAGCGCAGAAGCAACCTTCATGCTCTGGATATTATAATTCAACTTGCGCAAAGCATCAACAGGCAATTCAAGAGTGTCTTCAATAGTAATAATCCTTGAACGGCGCATAATTTCAGTCAAAACACTGCCCAACAAACTAGTCTTACCAGAACTTCTCGTGCCAGCAATAAGTATAGTCCTGGCACCATCAATCAAAAAACTCAAAACTCCTGCTGACAGAGAATTAAGCATCTTATTGTTGATAAACAAAGGCAAAGTCCAAGGCTTATCACGATGACGCCTCAAAGCATAAGCCAAGCCAGAAGGGTTTAAAGGAGCAGTAATAGCAGCAACTCTCGCTCTAGCTGAAGACAAAATCAACTCAGTATCCAAAATAGGATTAGCCTCGTCCAAAGGCCTTCCAGAAATCATACGAAGCTTAGAAGCCCAACCCTCGCCCTCAGGCGCAGTAGGAATAATGTTAGTAGTACAATCACCAAAATCATTATGCACGATAAAAATAGGAAGCCTACCCATCGGAGAATTAACAACAATGTCCTGGACCTTATCATCAGCCAACAAAACCTCAATCAAACCAAAACCAACAGTATAACGAACCAAAATATCAGCAAGCTCATCACGATCCTTGTTACGCAAGTGCATGCCACGATGACCGGCAAGCTCCTCAAGCAAATCACTGCCAACAGAAGTAAAAACAGCCCTCATACGCTCAGGATCAACAAACTCAGAACGCTTAGGCTTATGCTCAGCCAAAATCTTACGCGCAGCATCAAGCAATTCATACTTCTCCTCAGTCAACTTAAACTCAGTCGGCACCATGTGGTAAAGGTATTGAACAGATTCCGGAAGCTGGAAAATCGTAATTTCAGTTTCACCAAACTGATAACTCGCAAGCTCCTCACCATCTGGAGGGAAAGCAGCCATCAACTTGGTAAACATAAAATCAGGCTTGATCGTAGGAGCTAGAAGACGGCGATAAACAGACCTGTCACCAGGCTGGAAACCAGGCAAAAAAGGCTGTGCGAGCTTAACAAGCCTAGTCTGTTCCAGCACATTAATCGTTTCCTGCAAGAGCCTGTAATAATTCTGCAAGCACTGCATGCCCTCAGCAGTAATAAGACCCGCATCAACCTGGTGCTTTTCCTCACGAGCCAAACGCTTAAGATCAACATAAGCAGAAAGAGGGTCAGACTTGAAACGATTATACAAAATATCCTGAACCAGAACATAACGAGGATTAACCCAACGCGCACAAGCAGAACTGGCGAGCATACCATAAGCAAACTTCTGGCGCACCAAATTCTTGTAAATGGCTGCAAGCTCGGACAAAAGAGCAGCCTGAGCCTCATCATACTCAATATCGCGCTTTTGCACAAACACAATCTTCGTAACAGTCCCAACCTCGGCCAAAGCATTCAAGGTCATAGACATAAGTCTAGGTTCGTCCTCCAAACTAGGAAAAAAAGGACAGCCCTCACAGTCAACCCTAAGAATAATGTCCTCTCCTTCACGAATAATATCGTACTTACCGCACTCCACTAACCCACCTCTTTTACCACTAATTTAGAGTCACGCAAATTTAATATGATTTCAAGCGTAATTGAAATTGAGGACTATATAAACGTTTAGCATGCCAGAAGAAACCATGATGATGCCAGAAGCACCAGCACCAGCAGCTAGAGGACTATTCGGACCAAAAACACCGCCGCCCGCACCAGACACCAGCGGAATGACAGAACAACTAAACACGATGGCGGCAAGAGTAAGAATAGGAGAAGAAAGATACAGTGAGCTACGCAAAAAACTGCTAGTAATAGAACAAAACATGCTCAGCAACCACAAAAAAGCAATGATGGAAATAAAATCACTACAAACAGACCTAACAGAGATGAGACGCACAATACAAGCAGTAGAAGACAAAATAATCACTATAATCAAAGAATTAAGACTAACCGCAAGAAAGGAAGACGTAGATATCCTGAAGCGGTACTTAGAACTCTGGGACCCAGTCAAATTCATCACGCACGAACAAGTCGAGAAAATCATTGACGAAAAACTCGGCAAAAAAGAGCAAGAAAAACCGCCGAGCTATGACAGCCC
>CAZXKS010000011.1:5042-11879 GCA_964641265.1 uncultured Methanosarcinales archaeon
GAGTTGAACCATGGCGCTAATGGACATATTCAAAAAGAAACCAAGAGAAGAAATGTCAATGCCCGGCATGCCAGAGATGATGCCAAGCATGGCTCCACCCATGCCTTCTGAAATACCAATAACACAAGTACTAAACATGCAAGCACAAGGGCTAACAAACAACCAAATCATACAAGGACTACAAAGACAAGGCTTCCAGCCAACACAAATCTACGACGCCCTAGCACAAGCAGAAGCAAAAAAAAGCATAGAACCAATGGAAGTCCCAGGAGAAATGGCGCCAAGAACAGAAGTCAGGCAACCACCAACACACCCAGAATCAGAAGCAATAGTAGAACAAATAATAGAAGAAAAATGGCAGGAACTACAAAAAGATTTGACAAAAATAAGCGATTGGAAAGACATGGTAAGCTCACGAGTGGACAAACTAGAACAAAGCATGACAGACATGAGAACAGACCTGGACGGGCTGCACAAAGCAATAGTATCAAGAATAGGAGAATACGACAAAACACTCATGGACGTAGGAACAGAAATCAAAGCAATGGAAAAAGTATTCCAAAAAGTACTACCAGAACTAACAGGAAACATTCAAGAACTTTCTAGAATAACAAAAGGCGTCAAAGAGTCTAAGAAATAGCTATTCCCCACTCGTCATTTTTCCAATAGTGAAAAAGGCAACAAGCAAGACCAAAAGCATGCCCAAAATCTTTGGGTGAAACAAAGTCTGCCAAAAACCGAACTCTCCAGAAGGCCGCTCAACAGCACTACCATTTTCAGCAGTCAACTTCCTAAAACCAACCTCCTCATTAACAACAGTAAACAAAGAACCAACACCAATAATCAACATAATAGCCAAAACCCAAAAACCAAACGCGCCACCATACTCCACGCCGGTAATTGTTTTGAAAATAGTGTCCTTATCAATGCCAAAAGCCATGTAAGCAAGAATCAAAAGCACGCCAAAAATAACAAACAACACAAACCAAGGAGCCATCAAATTAATAGTTTTGATAGCGATCCCTGAAAACAAAGTCATGATTGCAGCAATGACGGCAATCAAAGCTGCCATTCCCTGCTTTTCTTTAAACCACTCAGTGCGCGTAAGAATTGCATAAATGAGAACCAAAACTAGCAAAAACGGGAAAATACCGCTGAACTGCTGCAAAGCAGAAACATCAAGTGGAGTTACCATTTTACGGATATCCCTTATGCACCCATTCTTTTAGGAATGACTCTTTTCCAGCTTTTTTCTCAGGCCTTAACACCCAATAACCAACCAAGGCCATGGTGAGCAACACGATAATAAAGGCTTGGACTGCAGGATCGCGCAAAAAGTCAAATCTCGGCAGGAAGCCAGGATACATGTTCATGAAGAACACAATGAGCAGGAAAAAAACACCAACAGTAGCAATAGCCAGCTGCAGCATGTTAGGCATACCAGCACCAGTAAATCCAAGCAGCATGATAACAACAAAAACAGCCATAATCACAACAGCAGTATGAGGCAGGAAAGAACTGATAATAGTTATCGGATCGGCATTTGGAGGATACAAACCAACAGTATGAGGAATAGTAACAGAAAGCGCGATAACAATGGCCAAAATAGAGTTAGTCCTTCTATCACCAACTTCCTTGGGATCTGTAGTAGCAGGCTTGTAATCAGTAATTTTCCCCTGCGCGTCCTTAACAGGCTCCATTCTAGGAATCTTGAAAATCTTAATAGTCTGCAAAATACCAAAAATCAAAGTAAAAATCAACAACACAGGCAACAAGAAATCCAAAAAACCAAAAGCTTGCAAGTACTGGAAAAAGCCACGAAGGGCTTGTCCACCTGTAGGATAAGGCTGCAATGGCATTACTTAATCTCACCCAACCATTTTTTGACCCAGTCTCCAAAGCCCGGAGCAGACTCAGGTTCCCTCATAACAAAGTAACCAATAAGTCCCATAGTAACCAAGATAATGATCAAGGCTTGCGTAGAAGGATTGCTCAAGAAACCAAAAGTAGGGAAAAATCCAGGAACGACAGCAATCAAAACAGTAATGAGCAAAAGACCCAAAGCAACCAAAGCAATAGCCCACAACAACAAACTCGGAATTGCACCGCCGGCCAAACCAAGCAACAAAATCACGCACAAAATAGCAACCAAAAGCATAACGGCATTCGGCAGGAATAAGTTAATCATAATGATAGGGTCAGCCTGAGGAGGATAAAGACCAACAACGTGAGGAGCAACCACCATTGCAGAAATAATAAGCGCAAGAACGCCATTAATACGCCTGTCTGGCTGACCCTTATCGTCCTTAAAAAGCCCGATCTTCTGCAAAATAGCAAAAAGAAGAACAAAGATTAAGATAAACGGAAGCAAGGCATCAATAAAACCCCAATCAACAAGAGTCTGCCACAAACCCCTTCCGGCATATGGATAAAATTGGAACAGCATACCTCACTCTCCTTTTGGCGATTTAGTAATCCACCACATAAAGATAATCAATACGATTATTAAAAGTATCGCAGCAACAGCAGCATTAGTGTAAAACTGGCCAAGCCAGCCCAAGAAGAGATCAAGCCAAGTATCGCCTGCTTCAGTGGTGATTGCGTCCAAAAAGATAAACACCATGGCGATTGCAATGACGACCATAAATGTATAACGCCAAGTCTTCTCAGTCAAAAGCTCACCCTTCTCGATTTCCGTATAAGTCCTAAAAGTACCAACCATCATCAGGAAAAACACGATAAGCAACAAAAGCACGATAATCTCACTGCTAACCTTAGTAATAGTCTCAACAAGCTTACTACTGGCAACAACCAAGAAAGCCACAACAAAACTCACCATAGCGTTCAAATTCTTCTTGGTAATAGCTTTTTCCTTAACCTTCTCAACACCAAACAACTGAGTACGCTCAAGAATAGCAAACATGATAGTAAAAACAAGAATGAAAGGCAAAACAACATCAAAGACACCCAACTCCTTAAAGAATTCCATCACATTGCCCAACACTGTTTCAGCCATAGTTCACACTCTTTTGCTTCACTACTGACTTCTGCGTTATTTAAAGCTTTTGGTAGGAATATTTATAAATCACGACGGGTGGGAAAGGCGTATGATTGACAAGAAAGCATTCCAGGAAATGCGAGAATATATGGAGAAATTTGACAAGCTAAGAGAACAACTAATAGCTACCAGCAGAACAGTTCTAAAGTCAAGCAAGGCAGCAATATACGCAGCACACAGAGAAGACATGAAAGATGCAGACAAACTGTTAGCAGAGGCAAGAGAAGCAATAAAGAAAATTGATGTTTTACTGAAAAAAGACCCGCACTTGGCAACAAGCACAGGAGCATACTCAGATGCTCTAGAAGAATACGGAGAAGCAGCATGCTATGTCCACTATTTGAAAACAAAAGAAATACCAACAGCAAAACAACTAGGCATAGATGTAGAAGACTATTTATCAGCGCTATCTGATCTCGTAGGAGAACTTGTTAGGAAAGCAGTAAACAGCAGCATCAAAGGAGAATACAAAACAGCACTAGACATCAAAGAATTTGTAAGCGAGCTATACCAAGAACTAATGCTATTTGACTGGAGAAACACACCAGTAAGGAAGAAATTTGATGCTATCAAGTACGGTTTAGAAAAACTTGAAGACCTTGCTTTGAAAATAAAGTTCAAGAAATAATTCTTTCAATCTCCCTCGCATCAGAAATTGAGGAATCAGCAAATTTTTCTTCGCCACCAGTAGGATGGCCCCACTTCACAAAAATCGTCTTTGCATTGTATTTTTTTGCAGGCTCCAAATCAGACAACTTGTCACCAATAACCCAAACAATTGTGCCTTTCTTTGACAACTCGTCCAACAACTTGGCAGAATCATCTCTTGTCAAAGCAGGATCTTGGCCAAGGATGTAATCAAACTTCACAGGACACTTCGTGATTGAAAAAATTCCTGTAATAATGTCTGTTCTAGTGCCAGAAACAATAGCTAACTTGAAACCCTTTTTTTGCACGGCCTTCAAAGCATCAAGCATGCCATCAGGAAACATCTTCAAACCCTTCTCAGCAGCAATCCGATAATTCGCATCCCTAAACAAATCAGTCATAATAATCGTCTTAACATCCTTTCCAGAAAGCTCAATCTCCCTGCCATAATTCTGCACATACTTGATTTTCATATCATCAGAAACACCAAACTTTTTAGCAAGATGATCCTTGATAATATCATAATGTGCCTTGGTACCATGCTGTTTCTTATGCTCTTCAGGCGAAGGACGCTTCAAGCCAATCATATCACACCTCAACAAGTGCGCTTCCTCAGCAACAAAAGGCAAAGTAAGAGTACCTGAAAAGTCAACCACAACGATTTTGTCAGCCATACACACATGCCAGCATCAAAAATTAATAAGCATTTCGCAAAAACCTTATAAACCGCTTACAAATCCGAATACTCGATGAAAAGGACGCATACTTGCGGAGAATTAACCAAAAAAGACCTCCAAAAAGAAGCAGTGCTGTGCGGATGGGTACACACGAGAAGAGACCACGGAGGCAAAATATTCATAGATTTAAGAGACCGCTACGGAGTAACGCAAGTAGTCTTTGACCCTTCTCACAACAAACAAGCACACGAAGCAGCACAGCATCTAGGAAGAGAATGGGTACTACAAGCAACAGGACACGTAAGACTAAGACCGCAGGGAATGACGAACACAAAAATAGTAACAGGAGAAGTAGAAGTGCTTTGCGACAGCATACAAGTCCTCAACCAGTCAGAAACACCACCATTCGAAATAGAAGACAGAGCAGAAACAAACGAAGAAATGAGGCTAAAGTACAGGTACTTGGATTTACGAAGGCCAACAATGCAAAAACACCTGCTGACAAGACACCAAACAGCACAAGCAGCAAGAGAATACCTGACAAGCCAGAACTTCGTTGAAATAGAAACACCAATACTAATGAGAACAACACCAGGAGGCGCAAGAGTGTTCAAAGTGCCCAGCAGGGCACACCCAGGAAAATTCTTCGCACTACCAGAAAGCCCACAAACATACAAACAACTATTGATGATATCAGGATTCGACAGATACTTCCAACTGCCAAAATGTTTGAGAGATGAAGATTTACGAGCAGACAGACAACCAGAATTCACACAAATAGACCTAGAAATGAGCTTTATAGACGAAAAAGACATACAAGACATAGTAGAAGGACTAATAAAACACACATTCAAAAAAGTGCTCAATGTAGAAGTAAAAACACCATTCCAAAGGCTAACATTTCACGAAGCAATGAGCAAATACGGCAGCGACAAGCCAGACCTGAGATTTGGCCTAGAGTTTGTCGAAGTTACTGACATAGTAAAACATTCTGATTTTTCAGTGTTCAAAGGAGTCGTTGACAAAAAAGGAAAAGTGTTCTGCCTAAACGCCAAAGGAGCAGGCAAGTTCACAAGAACAGAAATAGAAGAACTAATCGAAATAGCAAAACTCTACAAACTACCAGGACTCGCGTGGATGAAAGTAACCGGCAAAAACGTTTTAGAAAGCAGCATAGTCAAATACTTCCAACAAAACATACAAGCACAACTAATTAATGAAACAAAAGCAGAAGAAGGAGACTTATTGCTGTTTGCAGCAGATGAGTGGGAGAAAGCAGCAAACGCACTAGGACAAGTAAGAATACACGTAGGCAAAAAATTGAATTTAATAAAAGAAGAACACAAATTCTGCTGGGTAGTGGACTTCCCACTATACGAATGGAACGAAGAAACCAACAGCTGGCAGGCAAGACACCACATATTCACACACCCAAAAGACGAAGACATGGACAAACTAGAAAAAAGCCCGGGAGAAGTCAGAGCAAAAGCATACGACTGCGTATTAAACGGAGTAGAATTAGGCGGAGGAAGCATAAGAATACACCGAAGAGACGTACAAACAAGAGTTTGTCACGTAATCGGCCTAGAATATGAAGAAGTAGAAAAAAAATACGATTTCATCCTCAACGCATTCAAATACGGAGCGCCACCACACGGAGGAATAGCAATAGGATTTGATCGCATGGTAGCGCTGATGTGCGGGTTGAACGACATAAGAGAAGTCATCGCGTTCCCAAGAAACAAAGCAATGGAAAACCCACTAGACGGAAGCCCGCAAGATTGGACACCAGAGTTTTTGAAAGAACTACACTTGAAATTAGATATTGTTAAGAAATCATAATTATGGACATCACACCAGACCTAGTCAAAAGAGTTGCTGCAAACGCAAGACTAAAACTGAAAGAAGAAGAAATCAAAAAATTCGCAGCAGAAATGAAAGAAATTCTCGCAACATTTGAAAAACTCTCAGAAGTAGACACAAAAGACGTCGAGCCAAGCTTCCACCCGATTCCTGTAAAAAATGTTGCGCGAGAAGACAAGCCAGGCAAATGCGTAGACAGAGAAGACGCACTTTCTCTCACACCACACAAGAAAAACGGATACTTCAGAGGGCCAAAAGTTCTATGATAACAAAATTCGTACAAGACGCGCTATCAGGAAAAATAAACCTAGTAGAACACACAGAAAAAGCAATAGAAGAAACAGAAAAAATCAACAAAGAATACAAGTACGTCACAGCGTGGGCAGATGCTGTAGAAAGAGCAAAAGAATTACAGCAACAAGTTGAACAAGGCAAAGCAAAAGGAAGATTATTCGGCGTTCTAATCTCAGTAAAAGACAACATATGCGTAAAAGGAGTAGAAAGCACGGCAAGCAGCGCAATTTTGAAAGGATACAAACCATTGTTTAACGCAACAGTCATAGAAAAATGCCTGCAAGAAGGAGCAATAAT
>CAZXKS010000011.1:11979-25874 GCA_964641265.1 uncultured Methanosarcinales archaeon
AAAATCGGAATAGTCAAAGAAGCATTCGCAGAAGGAATAGACAACAACGTAAGAAAAACAGTAATGGAAGCAATATACAAACTCGAACAAAAAGGAGCAAGAAGAATAGAAATCTCACTGCCAATATCAATGAAATACGGACTTGCATGCTATTATACATTAGCAATGACAGAAGCAAGCACTAATTTAGCAAAATATTGCGGAATGAGATACGGCGCAAACGAACCACTAACAGGAACGTTCAACGAATACTTCTCCCGCATAAGAAACAACAACTTCGGAGAAGAAGCAAAAAGAAGACTGTTACTAGGAACATTCGCAAGAATGGCAGGCTATCGCGACGCGTTCTACAAAAAAGCAGCACAAGTCAGAACAAAAATACTACAAGAGTATGCGAGCGCATTCAAACAAGTAGACGTTCTGATAACACCAACAATGCCGATAGTCGCGCCAACATTCGACGAGATAAAGAAACTAACACCACTACAAAACTACGCAATGGATATTTTGACAGTTTCACCAAACGTTGCAGGCTTACCGCACATTTCAATACCGTGCGGAGAACACAACAAAATGCCAATAGGCCTAATGATAACAGGACCACAATTCGGAGAACAAAAAATCATACAGGTGGCAAATGCAAGGTGAAGTAGTCATAGGACTAGAAGTACACGTGCAGCTAAATACCAAGACAAAACTATTCTGCAGCTGCCCGACACAAGCAACAGAACCAAATGTCGCCATCTGTCCAACCTGCCTAGGACACCCAGGAAGCAAACCAGTACTAAACGCAAAAGCACTCGAGTTTGGAACAAAACTCGCACTAGCAGTCGGGTGCACCATTGCACCAACAGTTGTGTTCTCAAGAAAAACATACTTCTACCCAGACCTAGCAAAAAACTATCAAATAACACAATACGAAGTACCATTAGGAAGCAACGGACAAATAATCCTCGGAAGCGGACAAGTAGTAAGAATACAAAGAGTACACATAGAAGAAGACCCAGGAGCACTAATACACGAAGCAGGCGGGTGCTTAGTAGATTACAACAGAAGCGGAATACCACTATGCGAAATAGTAACAGCACCAGACATGAGCTCGCCAGCAGAAGCAAGAGAATACCTAAAAAAACTACTACAAGTGCTGACTTACCTAGGAATATATGACCAAAACACCTGCGTGATAAAAGCAGACGCGAACATCTCCATCAAAGAAAAAGGATACATGAGAGTAGAAATCAAAAACATAACAGGATTCAAAGAAATAGAAAGAGCACTAAACTACGAAGTCCAAAGACAAAAACAACAAGAAGTCAAAAGAGAAACAAGAGGATGGGACGCAGACAAAGGAATCACAATATCAATGCGAGCAAAAGAAACGGAAGAAGACTACGGTTACATAGTAGAGCCGGACTTGCCATTGTTTGAGATTTCTCCTGAATGGATAAGAAAAGTCCAACAAACAATACCAGAACTCGCAGAACAAAAAGCAAAAAGATGGGTAAAAGAATGGAAAATAGACGAAACAGACTCAAAAATAATAGCGGCAGACCTGGACGTAGCATTACTGTTTGAAAAAATAGCAAAAAAAGTAGACCCGGTATTGACTGCACGATGGGTAAGAAGAGAAATTCTTAGAATACTTAACGAAAAGAAAAAAGAATTACGCGAAACAGAATTCAGAGAAGAAGAACTAACAGAATTACTCAAGCTATTGAAAGAAAAGAAAATAACAGACAGAATAGGACAACGTATAATAGAACAACTAGCAGAAAAAAGATTCTCGCCAACAGCCTACGTAACAGAACAAAAGCTCACAATGGTGGCAGAAGAAGACGTCTTACAAAAAGCGTGCGAGCAAGCAATTAAAGAGAACCCAAAAGCAGTAGAAGACTACAAAAAAGGCGAAGAAAAAGCACTGCAGTTCATCATAGGACAAGTTATGAGGGCAACAAAAGGAACAGCAGCGCCGAATGTCGTGAGAGAGTTACTGAAGGGGCTTCTACAATAATTATTTAAGTCAATGAATTACAACAAATTCATGCACAGAGTTATAGTCTGCTCAGTTATTAATGAAAAACAAGAAATACTTCTAGTAAGAAGAACAAAAGACAGAAAACACGCTGCAGGCAAATGGCACGTCATAGCAGGACACATAGAAAACGAAGAAAAACCAGAAGACACACTTAAAAGAGAACTCAAAGAAGAAGCAAGCATAACAGAATACACAATCATCAAAAAAGGAAAACCGTTTATCGAAAATTCATCAGGAGCTGACTACGAAGTACACGTTTTCCTGATATCTACCAAACAACCATTGCACATTGACCAAAAAGAACACGACCAATGGGCATGGGTGCCCATCAACAAAATCAAGGATTATGACATAATGCCATATCTAGCCATAAATCTTGCAGCAGTCGATATAAAAATTTAGTTCTGCAATGAGCCAACTCTAAAATCGTTGCTGAAATGAAGCGTTGAACAATGCTTTAAAGAATTCGTACGAAAAGGTGAAGATTATCATCAAGAATGTGACTTTGGCGGCATTCTTCTAATTTCATACTCTAATGCCCTTAATTCTCTTTCCCATAATTGGGCCATAGCCTCACTGTCAACAACGACTAATGTGTCACGCACGTTCGCAGAAAATAGATTTTTAACTACAACATTATCTGCTCCATACTCGTAACGGACTGCCAAACATCGCGGGAAAACACCTTCTAAAGAAATATGTGATTCTGTAAATTCTCCAAATCTATTGTTTCCATCTACTGCAAAGACAACTCTTGCATATCTGGGATCATCGCCTTCATTCTGTAAGTGCTCTTGCAATTCTGCCAGAATATCAACATATCTCCTTGTAGGCGTCCCTTCTTGTGGAAACAATGCCTGCGCAATAGTATCAATTGTAATTGTTGCTCGACGAACAAATTTTGACATGAACAAGTGAAACATTAATCCCTTTATTAAACTTTCGCAGTTTACCACTCAAAAGTTACTACAAAACTACCTAAGAAACCCTACCTTGTTCAATAGTTCGAAAAGTATGCCTTTTTCTAAGGGTTACTGCAGCAACTGATCCAACTCAGAATGTAATCTTGATTCAAAATCAGCAACTCTTTCTCCCTCTGCCTTTTCTGCTGAAAGAACGTGCATCAACTTCTTTGCAAGCTCAACATCATTTGGAGACAATTTAAACTGGCCGGCGTGCTGCTTTAGCAGAGAATCTTCAACTTCCTCAACATTAGCTTCCTTAATCATAATGACTTCCAAATCCTTACTCGTGAAAGCATTAGTGTTACGCATAACAAAATAGGCTTTCTTGGCGTAAGCGTCGTGGAACAAATCATTCCAGCGAACATCTGCAGGACGACCCTGTTTCAAACAGCCAGAAACACGAATTGCAACAATGGCATTAGCCAAATTGTTTTTCAACAATTGCTGCTTAATTTCAGCTTCAACCTCTGTAGGCGTTTTATTATCAGCAGAAACAGAAATACAAACAGTCGGGTGAACAACAAGAGGAACGTGCTGAATGTTACCATTATCAAAAAGAACAAAACTACCGTGCTTCAACTTCTCAACTTCTGAAAAATTGTTAGGAAAAATCGGGCCAGGATAAACAATATTCCTGTATTTCCCAATAGATTGCCTATCAACAACATGAACGTGACCGCCGGCATAATAATCAAAACCAGCAGGCATCAAGCTAACAGCCATAGCGTCCATCTGCTCCAAATCCTTAGGCTTAAGCTCAGCCAAAGCAGAATGAAACAAGAAAATCTTGAAGCCAGACTCGTTTTCCAAATGCTCCTTTGCAAGATGATGATAATAACTAGTCTCCAAGCCACCTTTCTTGCCAATCATGCCAGTAATTTTAGCACCAGACTTGTCAACAGTAAAATACAACTTGATACGATTATCAGGCAACTCTTCGCCACGCGCAACATTCACAGCAAGACCCGCATGCTCAAGAACATCAAGCATAGTCTTGCCAGAAGGAGAAAAATCATGACTGCCAGCAATAAAATAAACAGGAATTCCAGCATCCTTCACTCTCTTCAACTGCTCAACAGCCATGCGCAAACTATCGATTCCGGGCACTGCGGTGTTGAACAAATCGCCAGAAATCAAAACAAAATCGACATTCTCAGACAAACACTTTTCAATTGCCATGATGAAAGACTTTGTATTAGCATCACGCAATCTAGGCTCACGCCAGCCGCCAATATGGCAATCTGATAGGTGCGCAAACTTCACAACTTCAATCCTCCGAAACTCTGACGCGGCCTAACAACAACCTTATACTCATCGTGCAAAATCTTCACAGGCATAGCAAAACTCAAAAAATTACTCGTGACAATAGCCTCGCCCTTGTCCAAACTAGCAATCATACGCTCATCACTACTTAAATCCTGAGCAGCACTTTCGATAATAGCTTGACGTTCTGGCTTAAGCTCAATGCCAAGAATGATTTTAGTATTAATATTAGCAAGAATTTCACGCGGAATCAAAGAAGGCAATTGAGTGATCGCAATAAGCCCGACATTAAACTTCCTACCCTCACGAGCAATAGTGGAAAAAACATTCGGGCCACGCTCAAGCACATCCCTGCCAAGAACACGAGGAGCTTCCTCCAAAACAACGCTAATAACAGGCTTAGATTTCATCTCCTGCAAAGAATAAGACTTATGACGCTCCAAAATCATATTAGCAATCATGCTGCCAATCAAAATCTCAACATTACCATGAAAAGAACTAGTATCGATAACAACTGTTTTTCCATCTTCCAATGCATTAACAATATCAACAACAGTCGTCTTGCCAGCATTAACGTCAAAAACACCAGCACAAGAAACATTCTTTTCATCATCAACATCCAAACGCAACAACTGCATCATTGTACGCTTCACAACAGCCAATGTTCCCTCGTGAAACTGCTGCTTAAGCTCATGCTCTCGCAAAATAGCCTCAACCCAAGAATCCTTGTAAGCATTATAATAAGCCTGCAAAGCTTGTTTCTGCGCATCACTCCAATCAACCACACCATCAAAATGACGAGGAACAAGCTGAGAAAGATGAACCTTCAAAGTCCTGCCACCAGGAGGAGGATTATGAGGAGTATAATATATCACCTGATCCCTAGCATCAGGATGCTTCTGCAATTTATCATAATATTCATCATGAGGGTCAAGAACAAGCATAGCGCAATAATCCTTGTCCAGCGCATCCCACAACAAATTAGTCATCAAAACACTCTTACCACGACCAGTAGTACCAGTAATCAAGACATGATGACTCAAAGCCTTCCTGCCATCAATCGAAACAGGAACCTCCAAAACCTTGGAACCACTCCTTAATTTACCAAGAAACAAAGGATTCAGAGGAGTTGTAATAAAAGAAACATCAGAAGCGCTAATCTCCTTAATCTTAGTAAAAAAAGTAGGCAAAGTCTTAGCAGAACGAGAAGTCTGGCCAGAAACAAAAGCCAAATTCTTCAAACGAGCAAGAACATAAGTGCGAAGCTTAGCATCCATTAATTCCAACTTTTCATCCTCCTCCAACTTCAAACCAGAAATAAGCTCCAAATGCTGCTGGGTAAGCTGAGAGCCATACAACAAATCAAAAACCTGCAATAACATCTGACCATTAGAAGTATCAGCAATCATCAACTCGCCAAGCTCCAAAGCCTGCTCGTTCTTCTGCCTAACAAGAATATTACCAAACTCTCCCCCAATAATCAACCCTTTAGTCACGATTAAACGTGATTTCCTTCTCTATTTATTCTTTGTGCGTCTGAAAAATAGAATTCCTGGAAAGATTTATAACACAACACGTTCTAACAATATCCGATGAAAAAAGAAGCATGTTGAAATAAATTTCAGCTGAGCTTCTTTTTAGTCATAGAGAATGATACAATGAAAAAAGAAGTCCGCAAAGCAATGGAAAAAGCAAAAGAACTAGAAAAAATCCCAGTGCCGACGACAGAAGAAATAGTAAAAATCTACAAAGAAGGGCTCGAAGAAGCAGAAAAACTGAGAAAACTGCTAAAGCCATCATGGTTTGTGGCAGATGTTCACAAGAAAAAGCAACAATTACCGACGAGAAAAAAGAAAACTTTATAAACAACAGGCATTTTTGTATTTTTGTCGGCGATTAAATTATCGACGGGGGAAGGTTTAATTCTAAGCCTTCTAAAAAAAGCGGAGGAATCTAAAATGGCAGAAAAAGTAGCAAAAGTTGGCGTAAAGAAAGCAGACGGCTATCTATATTTTGTAGATAAAGCAGGAGACGTCTCAAGAGCCAAAATGGCACGCGGAAGAAAAGGAAGAGGCGGCAAAGCAGAAAAAGTCGCAAAAGTAGGAGTTAAAAAACAATCAGGATTCCTATACTTTGTCGACAAAACAGGAGACATCTCACGCGCAAAGATGGCCCGTGGCGGACGAAGATAATTTTTTTTTTAAATTTCAAATTTTTCTAATTTCTAACGAAAACTATATATACTCACACAAAAGACAATTTTCTAACAAAAAACAGGTGGGCTGATGCTAAACAAAATCAAAAAATTCTTCAAAGACCTATTCGGAGTTTTGCCAAAACAAAACTTCAGACTGGGCCTTTACGGACCGCCAAATTCCGGCAAAACAACACTAGCAAACAAAATCTGCATAGACTGGCTAGGCCAAGAAATGGGAAAAGTATCACCAATACCACACGAAACAAGAGAAGTAAACGTAAAAGAAAAAATAACGATCAAAGGGAAAAACGACCAAGAACTCAGTTTCAACCTAATAGACACGCCAGGCATTGCAACAAAAATAGATTATGAAGACTTCATGAAAACAGGAATGTCAGCTTCCAAAGCAAAAAAAAGAGCAAAAGAAGCAACAAAAGGAGTCATAGAAAGCATCAAATGGCTAGACGAAGTCGACACAGTACTAGTAGTACTTGACGGAACACAAGACCCATACTCACAAGTAAACGTCACAATAATAGGAAACCTAGCAGCAAGAAACATACCAGTGCTCGTCGTGGCAAACAAAGCAGACCTCAAAAAATGCAAAATCAAACGAGTCCAATCAGCATTCCCACAATACGAAGTACTAGGTATAAGCGCAAAATACGGAAGAAACATAGACAAACTATACGAAAAACTCTTTGAGCTAGCGAGGAACTAAATGGTAACAATACAATTCGTGCCATATACAGAAATAGAAAACCTTACCGGACTAGGAAGAATAAGAAAACTACTAAACATAGCAAAAACAAACAAAATAGTACTACTCCAAGGAAGACTAAGAAAAGAAGAAGAAGCAGAGCTCATAAAAACAACCATGGAAGAAATAGACAAAAAATTCAAAGGCATAGAACTAGCAGTCATCAACCCAGCAAACACGGCCAAAGACGGACTACAAAAATTCAAGTACGACCTCTTAGGCTTATTCCTAGGAGACACCCAAGGACTAACGATAATCGGACCATCAAGCATAGTTAAAAGCATCAAAAAAGACCCGAACAAAATAGAACTTCTAACAAAAGAGGCAAAACGGTAAGATGCCACACCAGTGCGTCAGGTGCAATACCTTTTATGAAGACGGCGCACAAGAAATCCTAAAAGGATGCTCATGCGGAGCAAGACTATTCTTCTACATCAAAAAAGAAAAACTAGAAGCAGCAAAAAACATAATACCACAAGAGTTGAAACCAGAACAAAAACAACAAATAGAACAAGACGTGCTAAACCTGGTAGGAACAAAAGACGACCTGCCAGTCATACTAGACTTCGAAAGCATAAGAATAACAGAACCAGGAAAATACGAACTAGACCTGGTACAATTATTCAAAGGAGAACCACTCATATTCAAACTAGAAGAAGGAAAATACGTAATAGACATAGCAGAAAGCTTTGAAAGATTGAGAAAGGGTAAAAGGTAGACAAATCTGTAAAAAGTAACATTTATATATAAGAAGTTGTTCATATTGACTATCAGTCTTAAATGAGGTGAGTACATCATGGAAGAGGAACACAGAGGAATAGCACTTGTCATTCTAGGAATCATAGCAGTTATTGCAGTAATAGGACTAGTACTAATGTTTTCAGGCGCACAAAAAAGCGCAGGAGCAGTATTCACAAACGTAGCAATACAGACATCGACAGGCATCCCATGCGATAGCCCGTGCACAGTCTTCCCAAGCGGAAACCAGTATGACACCAGAATGAGCGGGGTCAGAGTGGACTTGCAAAACAGAGGATGGGCTTACATAGGCACAGTTAAAATCGCAGGCACAACAAGAACAGGATACATCTCGGCAGACACGCCAGGCGGCTGGAACGACCCAGTCCTCGAGTGCTGGTGCCCACCACAAGGAATCCCACAATTCGTTTCAACAGATGAATTCGCAGCAATCATCCCAGGTACTGGCAGCGGCGCAGCCAGCGATACCGGCAGATACCCAGGAACACCTGTGAACCAATACACAGACGTGCAATACGCAACAGGTATACCGCAATCTGGAAGCGTTCCAAGCTACCCATACCCGGCAAGCCTGAACAAGTAATGCGTTATATTTTTTATTCAATTATTTTTATCTTTCTCATCAGCGTTTTGACAGTTATAACAATTGATACAATAACAGGCAACGTGCCAATAACACCAAACTGCGGAGGAGCACGCACATACGCATTCTACAGAACACTAGAAGAAAAAGAAGCAGCAGAAAAAATGTGGAAGCAAGCAGGCTTTATACCAGAAGCTTACGAAGAACAAATAAGCAATTACAACGGCGAAACAAGAGGCTACTGGTGCATGAGAAGAATGACAAACCAAGAACTACAACAAGAACACATGCTAGAAAGAGAACGCGTAATCACGCAAGGATCGTCGATATGATTATTCCTCATCAATAACAAGCCGTGAGACATTGTTTGTTAACGTGACCATGCTACGGAACAGCTCTGCAGTACCAGCAGGCAATTCACCAGCATCATTCAACAAATCCTCACGTTGCAAAGCAATAGCATCAGCAAGCTTTTTATCGCGCGTAAAGTACGCCTTCATAACGTCCAAATAACACTTCTCAACACGCTGCAAAACAGCCTTGACCTTGTCCTTCTTCTTCTCCTTAACCAAATACTCAGCCAACTGCTTGGCACAATCAGCATAATTCTCCAAATTAATTGTAAGATAATAATAACTCAAAACTTTCTCGTTAGAAATCTGGAAAAAGTCAGCAATGTGTTTATTTGCTAAAGAACTCTTCAAAAGACGAATCAACAAGAAATAAGCCCTGTTCACCTCGTAATCGCGCACAACAACACTCTGAGCCATATCTGCATTTTCCAAAGTGGCAATACTATCCTGAATCATGCTACGCACGAGCATATCCATCCGCCTAATAGTCTTATCAATGTTTATCTCCTTCAAGTTCAACAAATCCTTGGCGATTATGCTATTGGCAGTCTGATCAGCAACCTCGAGAGCAACAAAATCATGCAAGATCTTCCTAATATCCTTAGTAAGCTTAGTAATACTCTGGCCGGTCAGCACGATGGTGTTATAATTGTTAATGTACGCGCTCGTAATCTCGCGCTGAATCGTACTCAAATCCTTATTATCAACAGAAATGGTTATTTCCTTCTTAGGAACCTGCTCATCAGCCTTACTTTCAGGAGTAATAACAAGCTCCTTATCGCCCTTTTCATACAAATAAACCAAGTCACCCTTCTTCAACTCATGCCTATCAAGCCAATCCTTAGGAAGAGAAATAGTATGAGAAGCCTGACCTGCTTTGACTAATCTACGAATAATCATGTCAACACCTCTTTGCCGTACAATCGTACATTCAATACCATAAGTATATATAAATCTTTTGCCAAGAACAATAACAGGCGAAATCACAACGGCAACGAAAGTTGCCTAGAAAACGCATCACTCACAGGGCAGGTCTCCGGACCTGCCATTTTATTATGAAAACCCCCAACAAATTGGCGCATACCCAACTCATTCTGCGCCAATTCAAACCAAACTAGAATGAAAACCAACAGAAAAGTGCTGGAACAAGTAGATGATTACCTTAGAAATATCACCAAAAAAGACAAAGTATGCATAATACACGACACAGACCCAGACGGGGTATGCTCAGCAGTAATCATGGCAAAATGCGTTGAAAGACTAAGAGGAAAAAAAGTAGAACTGCGCATTCCGCTTGACAAAAAACAGTACGGCATCACCGACAACATGCTCAGAATCATCAAACAGAAAAAAATCACAAAACTCATTACCACAGACTTCAGTGCAGAACACAATATACCCGCGCTCAAACAAGTCGAAAAACAGGCAGATATACTTGTCGTCGACCACCACAAGCTCTACGCAGACTATAAAAGCGATAAAACCATCCTTTACAAACCACAATTCTTCACCACGATAGAACCAAGCACTTACTGCACGGCTAAATTAGCATACGATGCAGCAAGCAGAGTAACAAAAGTAAAAGATCTAGACTGGATAGCGGCAACTGCGTGCATTGCAGACATTGCAACAGCACCATGGAAAGAATGGCTCAAGCAAGTGTTTAGGAAGTACAAAATCAAAATGAAAAAAGAACTATTCAAAACAGGCATAGGACAAGTCGCAGCAACTATAAGCAGTACAGAGGTCTACGATGCCATGCTCGTACCACAATGCTACGACGTCTTCTACAAATCAAAAAAACCCAAAGACATCTTAACCTCAAAACTGGGAAAGTACAAAAAAATCATAGACAAAGAACTTTATAAGCATCTACGGCTCTTTGAAAAGAAAGCAGAAAAGCATGGAGAAATGAGAATTTACGAACTCGTTTCACCCTACCGCGTCCACTCGCCCCTCAGCACCATTCTCGGGCTCAAACACCCCCATAAAACCGTCATAATTATTAATAAGACAGTCAATCCAATATCAGTAAGCGCCAGAAGGCATGACAGAAAAGTAGCCGTCAACAGCCTGCTCGAAAACGCCATCAAAGGCTTTGCCGGAGCAAACGCTGGAGGTCACGTGCCCGCAGCAGGAGCAGGCTTTAATCAAAAATACTTAGAAAAATTCAAAAAGAGGCTCATAGAATGGACCAGATAAGAGTTGGAATGGCAGTAGCAAGCATAATAGCAGTAATAGCGATATTTGCGACGATATTAATAATGAGCGGAAGATTTGTGATGATGGTTTAAACGCCCTTCAATGTTTTCACAAATAAAGCCACGACCTTCTTCAAATCGTACTGCTTCACCTGCTTCAAACCCTCGCGGCTCAAATTCGCCTGCAATTTTTTATCAGAAAGAAGCTTAAGAAGTTTTTCTGCAAAAGCATCAACATCTCCTTTTGGAACCACAAATTCCTGCGCACCTTTGCTCACAATATCACGAACACCGCCAACATCGCTTGCAACAAAAGGCGTGCCAACTGCCATTGACTCAAGAAGAACATTCGGAAAGCCCTCTTCGTCTGACGGCATAAGAAAAACATCAGCCTGGGCATACTGCTTCATTACTTCCTTATTCGGAACACTCCCAAGAGTCGTCACCCGTTTGCCAAGCTTCTTTTTTTGGATCTCAGACTTCAGCTTTGGCAAGTACGGGCCATCGCCAGCCAGTACGAACCTAACTTTCATTTTTTTCAGAACACGCTGTGCAATAGGGACCAAGTAATGAGCTCCTTTTCTTTCGGACATATGATGCACAAACAGCACAACAGGAATTTTGTTTTTCGGCCTGTGCGGTTTAAATCTCGACAAGTCAATCTGATTGGGAACTAACAAGATCTTTCTGTTAGGCACACCAAAAACCTCATGGTAATACTTTTTCATCAAAGGAGTACCAGTAACCAAATAATTAACCATTTTCAGCGATATTCGTAACGGTAAATCATCATTAATCTTAGACTGAAGCCAACCCTTTTCCCCAAACGATTTGAAATACAAATGAGGCAGACCGCAGTTCCAATACAAAGACTTGCCACCAGTCAAACGAGCGATGATTGAAGAGGTTATCGCACCAAAGAAGCTGTAATGCACATAAAAAACTCTGTATCCTTTTAAACGCAGCAAAAAAAGTTTGGTTAAAGTTTCTATCCAGCGGGCAAAAAAAGTATGGCGTTTCAAGCAAACAACTTCTCTGACATCATCAAACTTCGGTACGCTAATGCATTTCTCAACAAATACGGCAACAGAACACTTCTTTCCAAGTTCTGAAATGAAACCATATTTGTGATACACGTGCTCGCCAGACTTAACATCAAATTTTGGCAAAAGATAACAGACTTTCATTTTGCGGTTTTCCGGAGGCATAGCATCCACTCTCTCAACAATCTTTCAGGCTGGAAATATTTCCACACTAGTATTTGACCATTTTTACCTAACTGCTGTAACTTCAGGGGGTTGTTAATTAAATAATCAATAGCACGCACAAGACCCTTTGTATCACCGATTTTAATAACGATGCCGGTTCTGCCAGGGACGACTGCTTTTCCCGCACATCCGGTATCAGTCATGATAACAGGAGTGCCTGTAGCAAGCGCTTCCACAGCAGCCAACCCCCAACCTTCATATTTACTTGGCAAAACAAAAATACTGCTCTTCGCGTATATTTTCTTTATTTGTTCAGGGTCCTTTCGACCAAGCAATTTGACATTTTTTTCCAACCTATGCTTTTCAATAAGCCGTTCAATTTTTTTCCTTTCTTGACCTTCTCCAATAATAATACATTTCAAATCAGGATATTTGCTGGCCAATTCTGCCATCGCCGAAACAAGCAGTGATATGTCTTTCTCTGGAGAAAGCCTGGCAACTGTAACGATCTGTTTTTGAAGTTTACGCTTCTTTTTTATACGCCAAAATCCCAAATTTGTTGCGATAGGAATAAAATAGATTCTTTTTTTTGGATACTTGTATTTCAAAAAGGAGTATGTCTTTGGATTAACAACGCGGATTGTATCGGCTGCCTTCAGAATGGGGGTCGCAAGCCGAACAAAAAAACGGTTCTGAACGCTTTCCTTCTGCCAATAATGACTTGTAATATCTGTGTGAACTTGAACATTTAAAGGAATTCCAAATCTGGCTTTTAGCCACAGCCCAACAAGACCGCAAAGAAATGGATCTTGCGTTGAAACGGCATCAATCTTTTCTTTTTGTCTCAGTTTAGACACTATATTGTATCCGTCGATAGCATATCTCAGCTTGGAAGAAGAATTTGTTGGGATGATATGAAGCGCTCCATATCTTTTTGGTTTTAATCCTTCATTTGCCAGCGTAAAGACAACGGCAGTAACTTTGCCAAGCTCATTAGCATATATTTTATGCCTTCTAACTACATCTTCATTAGTTTTACCAAATAAATTTTTGTCAAGCCCGATGAAAACAGCATGCATTTTATTTTTTCAAAACCTCCAAAATCTTTTTCTCCAATTGCTCGCGCGTCGGCGACTCCGCCACAGCCTTTTTTGCCAGTTTCGACCGCAATTCGGTATCATCATGCAATTTAAGCACATGGTTCTTAAGGCCGTCCATATCATTATAATCAAACAACAATCCTCTATTTTTCACAAGCTCGGGATTTCCACAAACGGCAGACGCAATAACCGGACATTCAACAGACATCGCCTCAAGCAAAGTATGAGACATACCTTCATACTCACTGTTCAGAACCAAAACATCGGCGGCTTTCATATACTTTCGCGTTTCAACTTCATCTTTCCTGCCAACAAAACGCACAATGTGACTAATCATCTCTTCTTCTGCAACTTTCTTTGCTTCATCAAGAGCAGGACCATCACCAACGATCACAAGAAGCAATTCAGGAATTTCCTTGCGAAGTTTTGAGCACATTCTTATTATCTTGTCCACGCCCTTATACTTTGTTA
>CAZXKS010000012.1:0-5122 GCA_964641265.1 uncultured Methanosarcinales archaeon
GTTTTTGCCTGCACTGAGACCGGCGAGTTCATGTAGCGGTGGACAAGAGAGCGCAGTCTTGGAGAAAGCGTTGCGCTAAAGAGGTGTGTCTGGCGATGTTTTGGCGTGTGCCGTAAAATCTTTTCTACGTCATCAATGAATCCCATGTCAAGCATGCGGTCAGCTTCGTCAAGGACAAGATAACGCACTGAGCTTAATTTTAGTCCTCGTTCTATCACGTCAAGAAGTCTTCCCGGCGTTGCTACAACCACGTCTGCCGTGCGGAGTGCGTTAATTTGTTGTCCAATTCCGACTCCGCCAAACACTGGAACAATCTTGACTTGAAGGTATTTTGCGAATCCTGCGAGCGCCTGGCTTACCTGCACGCATAGTTCTCGTGTTGGGGTGAGAATTAATGCCTGAACGCCTTTGCCGTGCGAGATGTTGCTTAATAGCGGAAGTCCAAAAGCTGCAGTTTTTCCAGAGCCGGTTTCCGAGTGTCCGATAATGTCTTTTCCTGAAAGGATGAGCGGAATTGCTTTCTCTTGGATAGGTGTTGGCGTGTGGTAGCCCTGGTCGTGTATGGCTTTCAGTAGGGGCGCTGGTAGTTTAAAATCTGAAAATTCCATGAGTGTCTCCATCACTATTCTTTAACATATATCTTTGAGAATAGTAATCTATGCACGAGAGTGTTCATTTATAAAGGTTTGTGTCCAGAACACAACCGAAAGCTTAAAGTGCTCTAAACGGCATTTCTTCATTTTCATGAGAAAAGCAATCATCATGTTGTTGTTCCTGTTGTTGGCATGCGTGCAGCAGCAGGCAACAGGTATTTTGGAAGGCAAACTAAGTATCGGTCCTATTTGTCCTGTTGAGCGTATTCCTCCTGATCCTGCTTGTCAGCCGAAAGCTGAGACGTATCAGGCTTGGCCTATTGCTGTTTTTGAAGGCAGGCATAAAGTAACTAATATCGTTGTGAAAGCAGATGGCATTTTTAATGTAGAATTGCCTCCGGGAACGTACACAATTGAACATGAGAAACAGCAGCATTTCGGCAAAGGCACGCTTCCTGTAACTGTTACGATAAAGTCAGGTGAGACTACCACTCTTGGCATTGATATTGATACAGGAATTAGATAAATCACAACCTTTTTATACCCCCATCTGCGGGCAATGATTTCTTTGAGTGAGGAGAGTGAAGACATGAACGACTTAGAACAGAGAATACAAAAAAAACGGAGTTTCGAGCGGGTTTTTATTCCAGATAAAAAATCTGTTGAAGAAATTGCAAGGCAGTTTGCGCATTTCTACGCCATTGCTGTTACTGATGGTGGAGACGTGCATAAAGCTGTCGACACCATGGTGCGTGAGCTTGCAAATAATTCTTTGTATGCTCATGGCGAGGAAGCAACCATGAAATTGCATATTGGCCCGAAGGGTGTTATTGTGAGTTATTCTGACACTGGTGGTTTTTATCAGCAGAGAGGCATTCTTGATGTTTTGGCGGAGCATTTTGCAGGTAATGGCGGCTTGGCTCGCATTTCTAGTGCAACTGATGAGGTTAATTTTGAGGCTATGCATGCAGTTTTTAGCTGTGTTAAGTATGGCTCATTGACTTTGCGCGAAACGCGGGAATACGCGCTTGCTGGGCAGCCTATTGGTGCAAAAGTCTAAGCAGCGAGCTTTTGTATTTTTCAGGGAAATATGCTTGTGCCCTTACGATAATTGGCGTAAGCTCTCTTTTTTTCAATTCTTCTTTTAATCTTGTTTCATCAACCTTCTGATCGTACCCCAAGCATATCACATCCGGTTTTTCTTGTTCAACAATCTTTAGTTTGTCTCCTTCGTTTCCAAGCACTGCTTTATCCACTATCTCTTGCGCAGCTATTTGTTTGTGTCTTTCTTTTTCGTTGTGCATTAGTCTTTTTTCTTGTAAAACACTTGAATCTCTTGCCACAACAACGATAAGAAAGTCTCCATGCTCTTTAGCCTGCCTGAAGTAGTCTAGATGTCCTGGGTGCAGAACATCGAACGTCCCCATGCACATTACCTTTCTCATATAGTCGTACTGTATGTACGTCATAATTATATCTTTCTTTCTCTCAAGCATAAATTATGGTGAAAGAACAGTGAACGGATGAGTGATGGCGACCGCGTGCGCAACTCCCATCACAACACGGGCCTCATGCTGAGCGCATAGCTATATGCTTTGGCCCCTCCAATGTTTTTTATTGTTCTTTTATTTTGTTATATGGATTCGACCGAAAAAAAGATGTTAGATGTAGTGACTTTGAGCACAATAGTCATTGCTCTCAGTTCATTTGGCCTGCTTTCTCTTGAAATAATTCATACGTTCGATTGGTTTTTGTTTCCAATTTGGGTCAAGCGAGTTATTGTATCCGCAGTCTCCCTCCTTGCTCTGTACTACACGACAATTGCAGTAGTAAGATACCATATTAAGAAATAATTCAAAAAATTATTTAGCTTTCTTCTGGAACTCTGTATATCCGCACCCGCCGCAATACAGTCTGTTTTCGTGTTGTGCCATTAAGAATCCTTGCCCGCATTTTGGGCAGCTTTTGTTTTTTGGAACAAATTTGTCTCCTTTTTTCTCGTACAGTTTCCATCTGCCTTTTTGTGGCGGTCCTTTCTTTGCTGGTGCTTTTTTTTCTGCCATGGTTATCACTTAGCCGGTGCCGGCGCTGCTCCTGCGGTTTTCTTTTCTTTCTTTTTGGGTTCTATTTTCTGGAATTGTTCTTTCGTAGCATACGCTACTGCTTGGAATTTTGCTTTTTCTGTTCCAAATTTGGTGTAAATGTGCCTTATCGCCACTAGCTCTTGTCCAACTCCTAATTTCTTTGCTAGTTCTTCTTGTAATTGTTTGTTGCTTGGTGTTGCTCCTTTGAAAGTAAGGTCTCCTTCTATTTCGCTTCTTTGCAACACTTCATTTTCTTTCTTGATTTTAATTTCTATTTCCATCATGTCACCTTGATTGCATACTCGCCGTCTGTTTCAACGCCTATTTTTTTGGCAATAGCGCTGTTCTTGGCATCTACTACGAATATTCTTCCTTTCCAGTTTGTTACAGACTGTGTTGACTTGCATAGTGGGCATTCTTCGCCTTCAAAAAAGTACTTGCATCTTTTGCATGCTTTTTTCTTGCTCATTTTTCTTTTTTCTCCTTTTTACCGGCTTTCTTTTCTTCTTTCTTCTCTTCTTTTACGGCAGGTGCTTCTTCTGCGGTTATCCATTCCAGCTTTCCAAGTCCTGGCTGCCTCATTGTTAGCCCGATTTTCGGATTTGTTACATCTTTGAATGATACTGCTATTACTCTTGCTCTGCACGAATCCCCAACTCGCAATGTTCTTTTGCTGTCTCTTCCGCTTAAAGTTTTGTCTTTTGCAAAGCTTACGAAGTCGTCCATTGTTTGTGAAATATGTATCATTCCGTCTATTGGTCCTAGTGTGATAAATGCTCCAAAGTCTGCTATGTCTTTTATCTTGCCCGAGCATACTTCTTGTAGTTCTGGCTGAAAAGTCAGCAACTCAAATGTTGTGTCATAGTAGCTTGCTCCGTCTCCTGGGATTATGACGCCTTCTCCTATGTTTTTTACTTGCGCAACATCTATTACAACTCCTAGAGCTGCGTCTATTAAGCCGTCATACTTTTGTTTGACCGCTTTCAATACTGCTTCGTTTACGTCAAATGTGAAAAACCTTGGTGGTACTCTTACGTGGTCGTTTACTTCTATTTTGTAAAACATTTTGGTCTCCATCAATAACAGCAGGCCTAGAACCCCCGTTATCTCATCTATAGAGGGAAAACCAGAGGGGGATTTATAAAGGTTTTGGCTTTTCTGCTTATTATGGATAAGATACGTTTGGCAGGCTGTGTTATCCTGAATGATGATAAAATTCTTCTTTTGCATCGCAAAAAGACTGCTTGGTATGAATTGCCTGGTGGCAAGATTGATGAGTCCGAAGCTCCTGAGGAGGCTGCAAAAAGAGAGTTGAAGGAAGAATTGCTGGTTGATGTTGAAATAATCAACAAAATTGGCACAAAAGACTTTGAACAAGATGGCCACATCATGGAATACAACTGGTTTCTTGCAAAAATCAAGGAAGGGCAAAATCCTAAAGTTGGTGAGCCCGATAAATATGGTCATCTTAATTACATACCATTGTCAGAGCTTTCGCAGCACAAATTATCTCCCAATATGCAGAACCTCGTTAGTGAACTAAATTTAGGAAATATTTCTTTGAAATAATCAAGCCGAGTTCCTTGCAAGTTCTACTTCATGCTTGCTTCCTATGTACACCGGGCTTCTTTGGTCCAGGCTTTCTGGAACCAAATCAAGTATCGGTGTTGTTCCATCAATTGCAGCGCCGCCTGATTGTTCAATTATGAACGCCATTGGTTGCAGTTCGAATAGTAATCTTAATTTTCCTTTTGGTGCATCCTTGAGTGCGGGATAGGAAAATATTCCTCCTCTCTTTAGAAGAATTTGATTGATATCAGGAACAAATCCCCCGCTGTAGCGTAACTTATAATCATTTTGTTCAAGTGCGTGTATGTATCTTTCGTGTTCAGGAGTCCATTCGCTTCTCATCCCGCCCGGACTGTATATGCTTCCTTTTTCGTTCATTCGTATGCTTTCTGTGCTAAGAACAAAATTGCCGGCAGGATCGTGAATAAATTCATGGGTTCCTTTTCCTGCAGTATAAACAAGCGTCGTAAGCGGCCCGTATAATACATACATTGCTGCAACAAGACTTTTGCGTCCTGGATTGCGGTCTAAAATTGGTCCATCGTGGACTCCAATGATGGTTCCTATTGATAAATTTACATCTACGAGCGAACTGCCATCGAGCGGATCTACTGATACGGAATATCTGCCTTTATTTGTGTTAAGTGTAACAATGGAGTTTTGTTCTTCTGATACGAAGTCTTTTAGGCAAAAACTGGTTTCTTGTTTTAATGCATCAAGCAGTATTCTGTCTGCCAGAACGTCTATGGAGAGTTGTGAGTCGCCGGATGGATTTGTGGTGCCCGCTAGCCCGCGATTTGATTTCTTGATTTCCTGAGCTATGTATTTGCAGTTTTGCGCAAGAAAATCTATTATTCTTCTGAGGTCGTGTTCTAC
>CAZXKS010000012.1:5222-22456 GCA_964641265.1 uncultured Methanosarcinales archaeon
TCGTCATCAGTATCATCTTCGCCAGTTTCGCAGCTTGTCCTTCTTTTTTGCCGCGGGCTATCACTTCATCTAGCTCCTCCATAGTTCTATCTAATATTGCTATTTCAAAACCAAAGTCAAGAATTCTTGTTAATTCTGCTTGTATGTCGATTTTGCGCTTTGCGCATTCTACTAAAAAATTAGTATCGATGAGGACGGTTTTCATGGTAGCGTGTGACCTCAGCTGTGATGGCTGATAAAATGATGCTGTACAGGATGAAAGCAAAAGTCATGTTGATTACAGTGCTGATTTCCGGGATGTTGTAGAGGGCTAAAACGAATACAACTGCTACAGTCGCAGTTCCTTTTGGCACGTTTAGCGACATGAATAGTTTTTCGTGGATGTTGTATTCTTTTCCCATCGTTATTGTTACGAGGAAGCGGGTGAATAAATATGCTGCAAAGAGCAAGGTTGATGTGACAAAGAATTCTGTAGTCAACGGCAGCTTTATGATAACGCCGGTTAGTACAAAAACTAATATGTAGAAAGCTTTGGTGAGGACGTGCTCGCTGCTGAGGAGTTTGATTTTTTCTTTAACGTACACGTTGCCTAAGAATAATCCCAGGATGGACGTTGCTAGGACGCCTGCCCCGCCAAGGTTTTCTGCTAGCACGTATGCAAGTAATGCTGCAATAATGACTGCGAGGGGGGAGTAGACTTCTGTGTATGCTTTTTGTACGACTTTGAATAATACTATGCCTACAAAGATGCCTGCTCCTAATCCAACTATGATGTCGAGTAGAAATGGCACTAGTTGTTCAAGCAGTTGGTCCACTGCCATTGCTGGAACATTTTGCATAAGCGACATTAGGAGGAATGGCAGTATGACTGTGAATGGGATGCTGAATATGCTTTCTAATTGGAGTATGGCGCCTGCCCTGGATTTTTTGACAAGGCCTAGCGTGACGTCTGGTTCTGAGCCGATCATTATGGCTGCTAGCACTAGGCTGCTGTAAACGGATAGTCCGATGAGGTAGTGGGAAATTGCGGCGAAAAGAGTCAGCATTAAGAAAACGGTATTAAGAGTGAGTTTGAGTGCGCGTGCGCTCAGGGTATCGAACTCTCGCCATCTTATCTGGGTGGTGCTGTTGAAGCTGATCATGGCTAGGGCGAATATGGCGAGCGCGTTCAAGAAGAGTGTTGGAAATTGTATGACGGTTTCTCCATGGTAGGTTAGCTGTGCGAGAAGCATTCCTGCTATCAATAAAAGAAGTGCATCAGGGATTTTGAGTCTGTTTCCAACCCATGAGCAGATTACTCCTACGAATAATAGGACTGCTATTGTTGTAGTAATGATGAGCGCGTCTTGCATTAAAACTCTGCAGCTAACTGGCTATTTAAACTTTCGTCACCATGGCAGGTCGAGTAATTTGCCTACACTAACATTTTTAAACAGCTTGGTGTTTGTTGCAATCATGCGCTATCAAGTTATTCTTCAGGATGTTCTTAAGCAGATTGTTCCTTCTAAGGATGAGCGTTCTAAGCTTCTCGCTCAAGTCAATGCTTTTATTGCAGATTTGAACAAGGAGCTTAAGCGTGTTCGTGTTAAGGCTAAGGCAGTGCTTGGTGGCAGTTATGCGAAAGACACTTGGCTTTCTGGCGATTATGATGTTGATGTTTTCGTCAAATTCAATCTCCTTCACAAAGCGCAGAATCTTAGTGATTTGTTGGAGCGTGCTTTGAAGAAGTGGAAGCATGAGCGTATTCATGGCAGTCGTGATTATTTTTGGGTTAGAAATGGTATTAAGTACGAGATTGTTCCCGTCTTGGACATCTCAAAACCAGAGCAGGCTGAGAACGTTACTGATTTTTCTCCTGGGCATGTGCGCTGGGTTAATGAGAAGGGTAAGAACTTGAAAAATGATATTCGTCTTGCGAAAAAATTCTGTAAGGCTGCTTTTTGTTATGGTGCTGAGAGTTATATTCGTGGTTTTTCTGGCCACGTTCTTGACATTTTGGTTATTTATTATAAGGGTTTTATTCCGTTGCTTAAGGCTGCTGTCAAGTGGAAGCCCAAGGTAATTCTTGATTATGATAAGGTCTACAAGGGTAAGGCTTTGTTGGTGATGAATAGGAGCAAGACTGAGGGTCCTTTGTTGCTTGTTGATCCTGTTCAGCTTGGTAGGAATGCTGCTGCTGCTTTGACAATAGACAACTTCGATAAGTTTGTTTCTGCAGCCAAGAAATTTACTAAAAAGCCCAGCACTAATTTTTTCGTGGAAAAGCCTGTTGATTTTGCAAAGAAAAAAGGCCATCTCGTCAAAGTTTCTGTAAAAACGCTCAAAGACAAGGAGGACGTTGCTGGCACCAAGTTTGTGCGTGCTTTCGAGCATGTTCGCGACCAGCTTGCTGATTTCGACATCAAAGATTCTGGTTGGTTGTGGGATAAAAAAGAAAACGGCACGTGGTGGTTTGTGCTTGGCAAAAACAAATTATCTTCGACTGTTGAATGGCCTGGCCCTCCTGTGAAATTAATTGGCCACGCCAATCAGTTTAAGAAAAAGTATAAGAAGACTTTTGTCAGGAAGGGCAGGGTGTGTGCAATTGTGAAGCGCGATTTTACAATTCCTGTTGAAGCCGTCAGAAACGAATTAAAGAATCAGTTTGTTAAGTCAAGAGTTAGGAGTGCGAAATTATGAATGTTTTGCTCTGGGCTGCATTGTTGAGCATGACTCCTGTTGGCGAGTTGCGTGTAGGTATTCCTTTTGCTCTTGCTGCGGGTCTTAGCCCATGGACGGCATTTGTTGTGTGTGTTGCTGCAAACATCTTGATTGTTCCGATAGTCTTCCTCTTCCTTGAACTCATTCACCGTAGATTGTTGCACGTGAACTCGTATCAGTCTGCTTTTGACAGGTTTATGGAACGCACGAGAAAAAAAGTTAATCCATTGATTGAAAAGTACGGCATGCTGGGCCTGGCAATCTTCGTCGCAGTTCCTATTCCCGGCACAGGCGCTTATACAGGCACTCTTGCTGCTTGGTTTTTCGGCATGAATAAGTGGAAGGCATTCATTTCAGTCAGTATTGGAGTTGTTGCTGCTGGTGCTATTATGCTTGGCGCGGTTCTTGGCGGTGTGAAACTGATTGGATTGGCTATACTATAGGTCCTGCCACCAAAATTGTTTTATGAGGTGTCTTTCTCAACCATGTTATGCACGTATTTGACGCAATCATTCCATTTTTGTCTAAAAAGTTGCAGAATCATGGCTCGGCTATTCTTGTTGGCTCGCACGAGCGTATTCCTTTGAAAAAGGATGCTTTTCAGCTTATTGTGCCAAACATTGGACCAGCATTAGTTTTCATTGATGGTGGTAATGGTGAAATCTTGAAGGCTCCTAATGTTAGTGTTCAGTTTGTTCGTTTGTATGCTACTTGGTATGAGTGCAATGTTCGTGTTGAGCGTGATTTGCGCGAGTTTTTTGTTGTTGTGCTCGCGCATCAGAAAGGTCTTGATCTTGGCTTTGAAGTTTCTTTGTTTGATTTGGATGGTGTTGAGCTTCAGAAGTTTTCTTTTGATGCTTTTGATCCTGCTTTTTGTTTTGCTGGCAGGCGTGCTGATCCTTCCACTGTTGCTAATCATGTTCGCAAGCTCTTGGAGTTTCGTTTTGCTGAGGAAATCTGTAATGATTTGCACTCCGGCGATGTCTTGGTACATGATGGTGACTTGGAGGTAAGTGGTGAGGTTATGGAGCAAACGTTGAGGTTGTTGCGCTCAACCGCTCAGAATAAAGGCATAATTGTTCTTGGTGTTTCAAAAACTTCAACTTTGTGTACTGATAGTGGTAATAGTGCTCTTGTTGCTTTGCGTTCTATTGCTCCGGTGGGTTCCTGGGCTTATTATTCTGGCAGTAATGTTGCTTTTGTTAAGCTTCATCCTGGTTCTGGGTATGTTTTTCGTTGTGATGTTTTTTCTCACGATAAAGATCGTCTGCCGTTGGCTTGGTCTGCTTTGGCCGCAAATTCTTCCGATCCTGCTTTTCTTGGTTATCCTTACGGTTTAATGGAGGCTGACAAGTTTGCACAGGTTACAAAGGACGAGTCTGCCCAGCTTAAAGCGCGTTTTGATGTGCAGTCTAAGGGCTTGTTCAGGGATTTGGCTTCTGCTTTGGACGCTCACGACCTTCTAAACTCCTTTTAAGTAATAACATAACTTTTTATTCTGTTCGAGGATAAATATTCTTAAATTTAAAAGGAGGTTGGTATCATGGACGGAAAAACAGGACATTGGGCATTCTTGATAGGTATTGTTTTAGCGATAATTGCAGGCTTTGTGCCGCAGTTGCAAACACCAACAGTTACTTGGGTTTTAGTGCTCTTGGGACTGATTGTCGGACTGCTGAACATTACAGCTAAGGAAGTCCAGGAATTTTTGATTGCTGCTGTAGCGCTTTTAATTGCTGCTGATTCAGCTGCTGACATTATCGCGCTTGGCTTGACCATGTCCACTATATTGGGCAACATTGTGACTTTTGTCTTCCCTGCAGCATTGCTTGTTGCGTTGAAGGCAATCTGGTCATTAGCAGCAGAGTAAAAACCGATAAGTTTTTATTTTAATTCTTTTTTTTAATCTTTTTGAGTGAAGAAAAAGTGGATTACGACAGAAGACCCGTTGAAGCAATAAAGCGAAAACATCAGGCATTTAATTTGCCATTTCTAAGACTGTTTATTTTGTTGGCAGTGCTTGTTTTCGTCTTAGCTGCTGTATTGCGCTAACGTAATGGCACGAATACGTAGCCGCCGAGTTTTTCGTACAAATAGTCTTTTCCTTTTCTTCTGGCTCGAATGAGCTCCTGGCCATACTCAGGCCCTACTGGCATTAGTAGTACTCCATTGTCTTTTAGCTGCTTCAATAACACTTCTGGTATTTTTTCTGCTGCTGCTGTTACAATAATTCGGTCGTATGGTGCTTCTTTGGAGTATCCTTTCTTGCCATCTGCATGTATGACTGTTGCATTCTTTATTCCAGCTTTTTTCAAGTTCTTTTTGGCAAATTCTGCCAGGTCTTCTATTCTTTCTATGCTGTATACTTTCCCTGCAATTTTGCTTAGTAGTGCTGCATTATATCCGCTTCCTGCGCCTATCTCTAGCACTTTCATTCCTTCTTTTACTTCTAGCGCATCCAGCATCAACACAACAGTGCTGGGCTGTGATATTGTTTGTCCTGCTATTATTGGCAAAGCGCTATCTTCGTAAGCCATTTCTCTATACTCTGGCAGCACAAATTCTTCTCTTTGCACCTGTTTGAAAGCTTCGATTACTTTCTTGCTTATTCCCATCCTTTCAAACTGTATCAGAAGCCTTTCCTTACTCATATTCTAGAACCTATAAACCATAATATTTAAATACATTCTTCCTAACAATCGAAACAAAGAGAGGTGTGTTGATGAAGGAAGATAAATCAAAGTCTTTTATTCTTTGGTTTAACGAAATCGGCATTGAGGATATTCCGTTAGTTGGCGGTAAGAATGCTTCTTTGGGTGAGATGTATCGGAATTTGACTAAGAAGGGTGTTAAGGTTCCTAATGGTTTTGCTATTACTGCTCATGCTTACCGGTCTGTTCTTGAGAAGTCTGGCGCGATGGCTGATTTGAAGCGTGCTTTGCGTGGTTTGAATACAAAGAATGTCAGGGCTTTGGCGGATGCTGGCAGGAAGGCCAGGGATATTATCATGCATTGTGAGTTTCCGCCTGAGTTGCAGTCTGCTATTGCTGATGCTTATGGGCAATTGTCAGGTGAATACCGGGCAAAGAACACTGACGTGGCTGTTCGTTCTTCTGCTACTGCTGAGGACTTGCCTGAGGCTTCTTTTGCAGGCCAGCAGGAGACTTTTCTCAATATTCGTGGTGTTCATGAATTGTTGGATGCGTGTAAACGTTGTTTTGCTTCTTTGTTTACCAATCGTGCTATTGCGTACAGGGCAGAGCACAAGTTTGATCATTTCAGGGTCTACCTAAGCATCGGCGTGCAAAAGATGGTTCGTTCTGATCTTTCCTGCGCGGGTGTTATGTTTACTTTGGACACAGAAACTGGTTTTCCCAATGTCGTTTTTATCACAGGGAGTTATGGTCTTGGTGAGAGTGTCGTGCAGGGTGCTGTTAATCCTGATGAGTTTTATGTTTTCAAGCCTACCTTTCGTCAGGGTTACAGTCCGATTATTGACAAGCGTCTTGGTGAAAAATCTACCAAGATAATCTACACTGATGAGGGCACGCAGCCTACAAAGAAGGTTGATACTGCGAGGGAAGACAGGGAAAAGTTTTGTTTGACAGACGCTGAAATCCTCATGCTTGCCGGGTGGGGCATGGTTATTGAGGATCATTACAGTCAGAAGAAGGGTCGTTGGTGTCCTATGGATATTGAGTGGGCTAAGGATGGTTTGTCTGATGATTTGTTTATCGTCCAAGCGCGTCCTGAAACCGTTCAGTCGATGAAAAACCGTAATATTTTGGAAGAGTACAAGTTGTTGCAGAAGGGTAAAGTTTTGGCTGTTGGCAAGAGTGTTGGTAATAAGATTGCTCAGGGTCCTGCTCATATGATTAAGGATGTTAAGGAGATTGAGAAGTTTAGGCCTGGCGAGGTTCTTATTACAGAAATGACTGATCCTGATTGGGTCCCGGTCATGCGTATTGCTTCTGCGATTGTCACGAACAGGGGCGGGAGAACAAGTCATGCCGCAATTGTAAGCCGCGAGCTTGGCCTGCCTTGTATTGTTGGCACCAACACTGGTACCCAGACTATCAAGTCTGGTCAGAAGGTGACTGTTAGTTGTGCTGAGGGCGAGCATGGTATTGTTTATGATGGTTATCTCAAATTTAAGGTTGATAAGATTGATGTTCAGCACGTTCCTAGCCCCAGGACTAAGGTGATGATGAATATTGGTAATCCTGATGAAGCCTTTGATCTAAGCTTCCTTCCAAATGATGGTGTTGGTCTTGCGCGTGAGGAGTTTATTGTTACTGAGTACATTAAGATTCATCCTATGGCTTTGATTAATTTTGATAAGGTTGAGGATGAGGAAACAAGAGCCAAGATTGAAGAGCTTACTACTGGTTACGAGGACAAAGAGCAATTTTTTGTTGACAAGCTTGCCATGGGCGTTGGCACGCTTGCTGCTGCGTTTCATCCAAAGGATGTTATTTTGCGTTTTAGTGATTTCAAGACTAATGAGTACGTCAACCTGATCGGTGGCAAGTATTTTGAGCCTAAGGAGGAAAATCCTATGCTTGGCTGGCGTGGCGCGTCCAGGTACTACAAGCCTGGTTATAAGGCTGCTTTTGCTCTTGAGTGCCAGGCTATTAAGAAAGTTCGTGAAGAGTTTGGTTTGACTAATTTGAAGGTTATGATTCCTATGTGTCGTACTCCTGAGGAGGGTTTGAAAGTTATTGATGTGATGCGTCAGAATGGCTTGAAGCGGGGCAAGGATGACTTGGAAGTTTATGTCATGTGCGAAATTCCTAGTAATGTTGTTCTTGCTGATGAGTTTTGTGATGTTTTTGATGGTTTTAGTATTGGCAGTAATGATTTGACGCAATTAACGCTTGGCGTTGACCGTGATAGTGAGCTCGTTGCTGATATTTATGACGAGCGTAACGAAGCTGTCAAGCGAATGGTCGAACACGTAATTAGCATTGCAAAGGCGCGTAAGAAGAAGATTGGTATTTGTGGTGATGCGCCTTCTACTTATCCTGAGTTTGCCGAATTCTTGGTTGATTGCGGCATTGACAGCATTAGTTTGAGTCCTGACGCGATTGTGAGAACGAGAATTGTAATAGCTGATCATGAACGAAAGCGTAAAAAATGACGGTATTAGACAAATTATTCGAGGAAGAGGAAAAGATTCAGAGTGCTGTTCACGAGATTTCTCAGGGTATTCTTGATTTGAGCGATTATGCTTTGGCTAAGAGTGCTCTTGAGCTTGCCGAGACCGAGATTGTTGGTAAAAAAATCCGGAATGCTTGTGATAAAATTAATGAGGAAGTGCATATCGCGCGTAAAAAGCTTGGCGCATTGCTTACCAATACCACTAAAGTTAAATTCAAGAAGGGTGAGCGTCCTTTGCACGAGATGGAAAATGAGTTATCTCTTATTCATGGCGATTTGGAAGCCATTGGCAAGATTGCTGAAGAATTTTATCATGCAAAAGACCGTAAGGCAGCTTTTGAAAATATGAACAAGCATTATTCTGAGCTTGTTCAGCACGTGACTTCTTTAATGCTAGATGAAGCAGAACTGAAGAAACTTCTTTAGACCTGTTCGTAGTAACAAACATTTATAAGCCAATAATCTGAATTATTTTCTATATGTCGGAAAACCCGTGCGCGAGAATCATTGGACTGAATTTATTTAAGAGGCACAGGTTTTCCGAGCATGCTCAAGAATCACAGGGTGATTCTTGACATGGCAAGCCGTGGACGACCAGTCAAATCCGAGATTCGTCAAAACATCATAGAAATTCTTAACGTCATAGGCACTGCTTATGGTTATTTAATCCATAAATACTATAGCGAACTCTTTCCAGCCTGCACCAGAGAAAACATTTACTACAATTTGCGCAAGGGCGTCAAGCTTGGCGAATTCGAACTGGCAGAGGTCAAGCAGGAGAAGGGCGAGTACAGTTGGGGCACTGTTGTTGAGAAAAAATACTACAAGCTCGGCCCTAACGCTGTCCCAAGGGGCAATCCAAGAGTCAAGGATTTCTTTGATAAGTTGAAGCCGAAGAAATCATGATACCGAAAGATAAGTTGTGTATTTTTCTGGTTCGTCATTGTGAGACTGATTGGAATGTAAAAGGTCGTATTCAGGGCTCTAGTGATATTCCTTTGAACAGGAAGGGATTGTGGCAGGCAAGGGCTTTGGCAAAGAAATTCAGGCAAATTTCACTAACGCATATTTATTCTTCTCATATGAAAAGGGCCCGTCAGACTGCTATGTTTATCGCAAAGACACATAAATTGAAAGTTAAGCTCGATCCGGTTTTTCGCGAGCGTTCTATGGGCTTGCTGGAAGGATTGACTAAGACTGGATTGTTAAAGAAGTATCCGCATTTTTCTGATGAGTGGAAACGTGATAAGATTGACTGGAGTTGTAAAGGAAGCGAGACTATTCGTCATATGTTGAAACGAGCGATGGCCGCTTTCAAAAAAATTATTAGAAAACACAAGCCTGGTGACAGGGTATTGATTGTTTCGCATGGCGGCCCTTTGAAGGGCTTAATTCACTTGTTGCATGGTGGAAAACCTTTAGATTATTGGCATGGGAAAAATCTGGATAATGCGCAGATTGTTGAATTGCATGTGGATGGTAAAAAGGCGAAGGTTGTTAGTTCATATTTTCCTTTTAAGCAGTATGCAAGAATAAAAGATTAATTTATTCTTTCTCAGAGTTCTTTGATAAATTGAAGCCGAAGAAGATATGAGAACTAGAGTTGTTAGGAATTAAATTCTGTGCCAAAATGAAGCTCTATCAAGTTTAATCATAAAGTCCCAAGTAAGTTTTAAGACTACCTAGAACCACTTTGTAGAGTGATCTTCCATATTCTTCAGATAATTGAACTCCAGAATCCGAAACTGTTACAAATCCTCTGGAGGCCAAATAGGTCAGGACATGTGAATCAATGGCTTGGCTTTTGACCGGCCTTGGTGCTTGCGCAATATGGACTAACGCTTCCAAAACTTTTTCACCTGGTGGTTTCACTTCCATAGCATCACTCCTCCTCCATACTCTGCATCACCAGCAAATCTTGAGTGGTTAATTTCCCCCCTTTCTTGAACTTTTCTTGAACTGCTTGTTGTAATTCTGATAATCTTTGCCTTTTTTGTTTTTCTGTTATTAGCTTGCCTTCTTTTATTTCTTCACCTGTTTGTTTTTTCAATTCAGCGAACTGTTTGGACTTTTCATCAAGCGGTTTCACGCCTTCTTCAATTTCCTTTTTCCTGGCACCTATTTGTTTTAATATTTCTCCTTCTTGTTTTTTCATCTCATCCACTTTTTTGCTTAACTGCATTAGTTTTTCATGTTTTTCTTGTGAGACTTTTGCTTTTTCTTGTATAAAATCATGAAGCTCGTCTGCTTTTTTCTTCATTTGGTCTATTTCTTTGCTTAGTCCTCTTGTGTCTTCCCACATTCCTGTTATTTTTTCTGTTTCTTTTAGCCTCTTCTCCAACTCATGTATGATTTTCATCATTTTTTGTTCTTTTTCAAAGCTTGGCGCTTCTGTTTCTATCTGGTATTGTAATCTTTCAATCTGTTGTTTTAGTGCTCCTGGGCTTTGTTTTATTCCGTGCTTTGCCTCAACTTGTTTTTTCGTGCCAGAAATCTTTTTGAAGGCGTCTATTTTTTCTTTTATCAGTTTTGCCAGTTGTGCTCTTTCTTCTTTTGCTTTTTTGACTTCGTCTGTTAGCTTGTTTCTTTCTTCTCTTAATGGTTTTATTTCTCTGATATGTTCAGAAATCTGTTTGCCGAGGGTTTTGCGCTGTGAGAACAGTTTTTCTTTTTGGTCGTCTAACTCATTAAGCTTGTTGCGCAGTTCTTTAATGTCTTTTTGTAGCGCATCAATTTGGCGAGTTATGTTCTGTTTCTCTTGCGGTGTCAACATTCATGTTCCCCCGGCTAAACTGTGTAATAAACATAAAAAAATTAGCCGAAGAGTGCGCTAAGTCCAGCAGCTGCTTGTTCTTCTGATTTTTTCTCTTCTTCTGCTGACTTCTTCTCTTCTTTCTTCTTCTCTGCTGGCGCTGCTCCTGCTGCAGGTGCTGCAACTGCTACTGGTGCTGCTGCTTTCTTCATGGCTTCATCTATGTTGACGCCAGATAGGCTTGCAACTAATGCCTTCACGCGAGCGTCGTCTGCTTTGACGCCTGCTGCTTCTAGCACCTTCTTCACATTTGCTTCTTCCACTTTCTGTCCTGCTTTGTGGAGGAGCAATGCCGCGTATATGTATTCCATTTTTGTACCTCCGTACTATTGAGTGTCAAGAACCTTTGGGTTCTTGAGCACACTCGGAAAGCGTGTTAGCTTTCCGATGTTTGAACGTTACCTTCTGATGCTACTGCTTTTGCTGCGCGTTGTGCTTGTGCTAGTATTTCTTCTACTAGTTCTGGCTCCATTACGCTGCCTTCTATGCCTACTGCTCTTGCTTCTCTGTGCGCTTTTCCAAGCAGTGTTTCGATTGTGTCTTTTGTTATGAATGTTATATCGACTGCCAGGTTGAACGCTCCGCCTGCTGCGCCTATCAGATCTTGCATGAATTTTGTCTCGTCAATGTCAAGGACTGATTTTGGATAAATTATGCCTTTTTCGTAAACGCATGATAAGTCCAGTCCAATTTCCATTGGTTCTATGCCTAGTCTTTGTAGCATGCTTGCCAGTTTTGCGTTGATCGGCTCGCCTTCTCTGACTACTGTTGCATCTTGCTTGACTGCTACTTTTCCTCCTTCTACTCCTGCTTTGATGCCTAGTGCTGCGAATTCTGAGATTACTGGTCCTGGTGTGAATGGTGTTGGTCCGGCTTGTACAATTATGTCGCGAGGCGCCAACTGCCCTGCTTTTGCCGCTGCCGGAGTTTTGCTTTTCTTAATGATATTATACAGTGCAAACGGGTTTTCTTTTGTGAACATTAGTGCTGGCATTCCTTTGACTTTTTCCAGTAGTTGTTCTCCGTTTTGCAGCTTTAATTCTTTCAGGCCAAGGTTGATCAAGGTCTTTCTTGTCATTACGAGTTCTACCTTGCCTCGTAACTGTTTTTTCATTTGCAATAAGCTGCTTGCTGGCATGTTTTCCATGTTTAGCAGTCCGATTATTGGGTATTGTTTGCCAAGTTGTTGTATTCTCTTGACAACTTCTTTCTTTGCCGGTGCTGCTTTTTTTGTTTTGGCCATTTATTTCTCAGCTTTGGCTGCCTCACTTGCTTTTTTCTGCTTCTTTTCTTTTACTGGCTCAGTTGGTACTTCTACTTTTGGCGCCACGATGCCTTGTTCTGTTATCTTAACAGGTTGGCTCATTGTGAGTTTTAGCATGACTGATTTGATGTTGAATGTTTCTTGTGGTAGTTTTTGTAGCACGCTGCTGTATACTGCCATCATGTTTTGTGCTATTTGTTCGTCTGGCATGTCTTCTGTGCCTACCATTGCTTTGATGGTTGGCTGTATTTTTGCTGAAACTTTGACTGTTTTGCGCAGTTTTTCCGCAAGTGCCTTTAGGTTTGCATTTGGTGGCACTACACATCCTGCTTTTGGGTTTGGCATTTTGCCTTTTGGTCCAAACACCCTACCAAAAGTCTTTGCCACGTCCGGCATTATGTTTGCTTGCGCGATGAAATAGTCATATGTTCTTGCAATCTTCTTGACTTCTTTCTTTTTGGCAGCGTATTGTGGGAAATTGTCGTGTAGAATCGCAAAGTCGCAGTTGGCTTTTGCTTGTTCTGCCAGTTCTGGCCCGACTAGAGCTCCTATTTTTGTTGGTTTTCCTTTGTCAAATGGTAGTTGTATCCATTGTTCTATTTGTTCTTCTGGCTTTTTCAAGTTTAGATGGCGCAAATTCATGATAAAGTCGTATGTCTGTTTGAACTTGCGTTTAGGAAGAGCTTTCAGTGCTTGTATTGCTTCAATGAATTGTTTTTTGTCCACTATGTTCCCTCCCACCGAAGTGGTTAAGTTATTGGGATATTATTCAGCGACGATAGGTGGTTTATAAATTTATCGCCCAAACCTTCTCTCTCTGTTCTTGTACTCTTCTATGCACGCCAGAACATCTTCTTTCTCAAGTTCTGGCCATAGTTTGTCTATGAATATTAGTTCTGAGTATGTTGCCTGCCAGGGTAAGAAGTTGGATGTTCTTTGTTCTCCGCCTGTTCTGATTACTATGTCTGGGTTTGAGTCCAGCCACAGGTGTTTTCCGAATAGTTCTTCGTTTATCTGGTTAATATCGAGTTTGCCTTCTTTTGCTTCCTGCGCGATTCTCTGCACTGCATCTATTATTTCTTCTCTTCCGCCGTACGCCATTGCAAAGTTGATTCTTCTTTGTTTGTTGTTTTTGGTTGCTTCCATCACTTTGTTCTGTAATTCTTGCAGTTCTTTTGGCAGCATCCATTGTCTGCCTATAAAGTTGAATCTTATTCCTTTTTCTTTCAGTTCCTTCAATTTGTCTGGCTGTAAGAGTGTTTCTGCTTCTTTTTTGAATACGTTCATTATGTAGTCAAATTCTTCTTTTGGGCGATTAAAATTCTGGATAGAAAACACATAAGCAGTTATTTCTTCAGCGCCTAAATCAAAGCACCATTCTGTGAATTTTTTGAATTTTTCTGCGCCCCATTCGTGTCCTTTCCATGGTTTGAGCATTAGTTTTTTTGCAAATCTTCTGTTTCCGTCCAGTATTATCCCTATGTGTTTTGGTACTGTCATTTTGTATTCACCTGTTCAAACAAGTGCACGAATTGTTCGCTGCTGAGTTTCAATCCAGCTTCCAGTACCATGTTTGCCAGTTTTTTGGCATTTTCATCCTGTTTTTCTTCTAGTGTGAAAGTGAGTAGTTGTTGCAGTGTGTGGTCGCACAAGTATCCTTCGTTCATCCCAAGTACGACTTTCTTCCCTTTGTGTCGTACTGTTTTTTCTTGTAAGTCAACAATGATGTCTTCTTGTTTCAAAATGTTGCCTTCGCGTAAAAACCCGTGGTTTTGTAGTTCTTGGGCGGCTGCTTCTAGTATGGTTGGCTGTAGGCCTTTTGGCAGTTCGTTTAGTCCTTCAGAAAGCCTGCTTAGGGCAAACGTCTTGCCCAGGTATTTGGTTACTTTTTGTCTGCTTCCCCAGGGCGTCCACTCGTTTTCTACCAGGTAAGCGTATGGTCTTCCTTTGATTTTTTTGACGCGTACAAACATGTTAGCTAGGCACTATGGGATATTTATATAGATTGTGGAAATTGCGTGTTGCATCTCGACACACCATAAGTGTTATATACTGCATTTTTAGTATGCGAATGGGGGGGGCGGTATGATTGAAGTAACAATTCTCAAAGTTCAGCACGTCGGCGAAGATGAAGCCAGAAAGCTTTTGCCATACGTCCAGAACTGTGATGTCTACAGTCCAGAGAATCCCTACGCCACCGAGCGGATTTCAGCTAGTTGGGAAGCTGGTTTTGAGCAGGCATCGAAATTAAACCGTACTCAATTCTCGAAAGTGATTCAGGCACTGCTTAATTCGATGCGGCCTGATGACTTCGCGTATTTCGTCAAGCAGTACGACTATCTTTATCGTGCTAAGCGCCCGTTGTGGTTTCTTGAGCGTTGCTCGCCTGAAGAGCGGCAAAAGGTGCAATCTGTCGTTGATTCTGCCAAGAATGCAAATGCTGGTGCGCTTAGCGCCTTGGAACGTGGACAACTCGAGGACTTTATGGGTAACTGTAGTTCGTTCCTGAGACTGGAAGCAGAATCCTTTAGTCAGCGTGATATGATTATGGGACGAACAATCCAAACTGCAGAAGAGCAGATACGGTCAAGGTATGCCCAGCTTCGTGACAGGGAGCCTTTGCGTTACGTGGCTGCGGTTGGCGCTCTTCACTCTCCTGAAAAGCACACAAGCATTCCTGTTAAGGTTGTTGACTTGTGGAATCCGCCAAAAACCGTTCAATATCGTTTTGATTTGGCGTGCCAGCCTAGTATTGATGCTGATGTAGTCAAGCGCGACATACTTGCATATGGAGCGCTTCATTTGTCTCAAAAGGGATTCTTGTCATTTACTGAACCCGAAATTAGAGAAATGAGTATTGATGTATTGCTCGATGTCGTCCAAGCGCATTGTAGAGCGTAGAATTACTTCAGTTCTTTAGCTTCACTCTTTACTTTCTCAACGTCTTTTTGTATTCTTTTCGCAGCGGCCAGCAATGTTTTTTTGGGATCTGCTCCGTCTGTTTCTAGAATGAATTTTGGTATTTCAATGAGTGGGTGTTCTATTGCGTAAGCTGCTGCTTTGACGTGCTCATCATTCCATAGTTCTTTTCTTAAAGCGTTGCTTAATGTGTGTCCTTCTCCTTTGATTTCAAATACGAGTTTGTTCTTTTTTTCTTCTAGAATGTTTAGTTCCATACTTCTCGCAACCTCCGTCCTACTTATAAACTTTTTGGCTTAAAGCCACTATTTGCGCTACTGCCGTTATGCCTGCAGTTTCAGTGCGTAGTATCGTCGGCCCAAGTGAGACGAATGTGCATCCGGCTTCTTTTGCTGCTTCCAGTTCTGCTTCAGTAAAGTCTCCTTCCGGTCCTACAATTATGAGCGCGGTTGCGCATTCACAATACACCTTTACGAGCGGCTGTCCTGTTTTGTGGCAGAGGAAGGCGTGATTGTAGTCTTTTATAGTCGGTAAAATCTCGGCAAACGGTATAGGAACGGATATCGTAGGCACTATGCTTCTCTCACTTTGCGCACACGCCTCTAGTGCGATTCTTCTTAACCGCTCTACTTTTGCCTCTCTGGGCTGTACAACGCTTCTGCTGCAAATGATAGGCACTATTCGGCTGGCCCCTATTTCGCTCACTTTTTCTACGAGAACATCCATTCTGTCCCCTTTAGGCACCGATATTGCTAGGGTTATATTGACTTTTGGCTCTTCTCTGCCTTTTACTGCCTTCTCCAGGTGTATTTTGCCTTCGCTCACTTTTTGTGAATAAACGACTTCGAATTCATGCCCTTTGCCGTCAAAAACTCCTATCTTCTCGCCTTCTTTCAGTCTCAGAACCTTCAGGTGCCTAATTTGGTCTCTGGTTAAGGCGATTTCCTTGCCAATCTCAGCTCCTGGAACGTATAATCGAACTCTCACTTTTTACTCACAAACTATCAATTTTTAGTTATTTTCAAGTGCCTAACAACACTTCATTTTAATCCTTTCATCATGTGAAAACAAGTGCCTAATAAAGCCATTGTTTTTCATATCTTTTACCTTGTGCTTTCCACACAATTTTTGTCCCGTTCCCAACAAAGTATTTTCGTTTTTCTGGGCACTTGATTTTTTTGGGATTATTTTGATGATCCATTTGATCATCAGTCTTGCCTAATCATTAGTTATTGCTTTTTTTGTTTCTTGTAGTCTGATTGTAACATCTTGTATTTTAACCTTTCTGTCCCAGGTTATTCCCTTCCCAGACCTGTCCCAGTCCTGAGACTGTCCCGAGACTGTCCCAGTCCCACACATATTATGGTCTTATTCCCAGTCCCAATATAGTCTCAAAGTATTCCCAAGCCATTCCTGAGACCGTCTTGAGACTATCCTGGGACGTTCCCAAGACCGTCCAGCGCGCACGCGTTTGTCGACGATAAAACAGTCCTGGGACTATCCTTTACAGTCCTAGTCCCATTCCCAATTCTGAGACCGTCCCAAGACTTGCCAAGGATAAAATTTTTAAACTAACCACCATTAACAACCTTTATGTTTGAGTTTTTCAAAACATCGCAAAAGCTGGCCGAGATGGATCAATCAGTGGCTCAGTCTTTTGCCAAAGTCAAACAAGACGCTGATGCCCTTTACCAGTGGGTCAGCTACTTGTATCAGCAGAACCAGCAGCTTGCAGACCAGAACGCTGCTTTAAAAAGGCTTGCTGAGGAGCAAAAGCTGGCTTTAAACGAGCTAAAAGTCACTGTTACGCATCTGCCAAAGACTCCTAACGAGATTAAACAGATCGTCGAGCAGTACTACAATTTTGAGCCTATTCTGCAGCGTATCAAGCATATCGAGCAGAAGATTGAATTGTTGGAAATGAGGCGCGGGCCTTCTCTGCGCCTAGAGCATGACCGCCCTTTGGAATACGAACGACCTAGCGTGAGCGCTAAAGAGCCTAGTACTGCTTTGAAGGAAAGGTTGATGCGTAAGCTTGCCAGGAATAGCAAGGACTACATCAAGAATCTTGTTCTTGGCCTTGTTCACAAGTATGCCAGGATGGGTGCTCTTCAGCTTCGAGAAATAGTCGTTGAAGAGCAAGGCTTGTGCAGCAAGTCAACCTTTTACCGCATTTTGGAAGAGATGGAAAAAGAACAAAGCCTGCAGATTGTCAGCGACGGAAAGCATACTGTTTACGTCGCTGCTTCACAGCATTCTGAACATTAAAGTTCTATTTTTTTCCCTACCAAAAAGCATTTAAACAACTTCCAACTCCAAAATATCATTCGACTAAATGGGGTGGTTGAAATTCGCGACAAGCAAGAGCTATTGCTGTCG
>CAZXKS010000013.1:0-5480 GCA_964641265.1 uncultured Methanosarcinales archaeon
GCATGCGTTAAAACAGAGGTGTGGCGTGAGCTGGCAGAGTCATTGTCTTCTAAGCTTAAGGTTCCTGTTGTGTGCGAGCAGGCAGTTTTTGGAAAGCTTTCTTTCTTTCAGGAGCTACGCAACCGCCTGAGTGATGCTCCTTACTCAATGGTGCCCGGAATAAAGTATGTTTCTCTTGATATTGATGGCTTGCAAGTGCATGTCGGCCCGTTCCGCACTGATGAGCCGCACGCTTTTGATGAGGAATTGTCTGATGCGCGCCAAAAACTGCCAGTATGGAAGAATGAGTATGCAGATATGGTAGAGCTTGCCATAAAGCACGCAGCTGTTGCTGGTCGTTCAGAGCGCGTGTTGAAAGAGGCGTTAAACCGTTCGAAATTATTATTAGAATTCTCGCAATCTATTGCTCACGTGCAGGATGTTGACCGCGCGTTGTATATGGTAATGCAGTTTTTGGTTCACAAGTTCAAGTTGAGTAACGTGTTTTTTTCTGCGTATGGAAAGCAGGCGCGGTATTTTGATGTGTCCGAAGTTGCGAAGGCTGTTGAGCAACGGGTTGTTGCGCAGGTGAAGGGCACTAAATCTACGTGTACAATTCAAAATGTGACTGCAGATTTTCTGCTTGAGGGTATTAAAGACCGCGAGACAGTGCCAAAATGTGTTGTTGGGTTTCCGCTGGTTGCCAATCGTGAACTGGTTGGGTATGCGGTATTGTATGCAGAGCATGTTCCTCTACTCGAGAGCATCTCTGAAGTCTTGTACGAGTTGGTTGCTGTTCTTTCGAGATTGTCTCAGTATGAAAAAGTGCAGGCATCTGCAGTAACTGACCCTCTGACGGGATTGAACAATCGTGGAGAATTGGTGCGTCGTTTTGAGCAGATGTTGTCCGAGCTTGCCAAGAATAATGCGCCGATCGGCGTTTTAATGATGGATGTTGATAATTTCAAGAATTTTAATGATACAAAAGGTCATCCTGAGGGTGACCGTGTATTGCGGTCTGTTGCTGATGTGATTCGCGCGGTTGCGCCTAAAGACGCCATTTGTTCTCGGTATGGTGGGGAGGAATTTATTGTTGTCTTGCCTGCATTGTCGCAACAAAATGCCAAGGATGTTGCTGAAAAGCTGCGCGTAACCGTTGAGCAATCGTGCGAATTGACGATTAGCATTGGCATGATTTTTTGTCTGAATAGTTCTGTGTCTCGGGAAACATTGGTTCGTGAAGCCGACAGAGCTTTATATCGCGCAAAGCATCTCGGTAAAAACAAAGTGGTGACGTTTGTTATTGTCGATAAAAGCATAGGTGTTATAGATGCGTGACTTGATATTGCCAGTTGAGTGTTTTCATCAGCGTTCTCCTGATACTTGCCTTGCTGCGTGTGTGAGAATGGTTCTTCAATATTATGGCGATCGTATAGATGAATTGAAGTTTTATCATGAGGCTCGTTTTGGCAGGCAATATCCTGGTTTGTGTGATGTTTGTATTGCGCTGCCGTTGGTTAAGCGCGGTTATAAGGTGGCTTCATATTGGAATGGTCAGCTTGATGATTGGGGTGTTTGGACGACTGATTTGGCAGGTTTGTATAAGGAGCATGAAAAGAGAGCGCTTAAGACAAAAGGGTATTCCAGGCGTCGTAATGCATCTATCGCTTTAATTAAAAAATTTTTGATTAAGGGAGCGCCTGTTATTGCTGAGGTTTTGGCTGGTAAATTTTACAATACTCATGAGATTGGCACTCACATGATCTTGATCTGTGGTTTTAACAAGAATGGCTTTTGGATGTGCGATCCTTGGGGCATGCAGCATTTTATTACTTATAAGCATTTTTCCAAGGCTTGGATTCCTAGCAGGCGTTTTGGAAAGAGCATGATTATAATCGAGCCTATTTCGAAGTCATTATCTCGACGACGTCGCGGTGTTTGAGCAATGTTTCTTTGCCGATTTTGCGTTTTGTTTTGACGTCTATTGCTGCTACGAAATTTTTTGCTAGGTCTGTATGAATGTGTGCTGCGAAGTCTAATGCTGTGCTTTTTGGTGGAAGTAAAAAGCAGTCTGGGAGTATTCTGCCTTGGCTGTCTCCCAGCTTGCCTACTCCTCCTGGGAAGATTGCTACGTATTTTAGCAATTCAAGCACGGCTGTATCAAGTGCTTGTTGAACTCCCGTGCTTCCATATTTATCCAGAATTGTGCTCTTGATGTGCTCCAGTGCTTGTTTTTGTTTTTCGTTTAATTTTCCGATTATTTCAAATTTTGAGTCTCCAGGAATGTATTTGATAAGCTGTGCTTTGGCAGCTTCTTTTAGTGCTAGTTCTGCATCTCCTGATGTTGGTATGATTGTGTATTCTGGGAATTCTTTTTTGCACCTTTCTAAATTGGCATGTGCTGTTGGTAGGTCCATTTTGTTTGCTACGATAAGCATTGGTTTTGTTTTATTTCTTACATATTTTGCAAGTTCAAGCAGGTTCTGGTCTGTCCATTCTACGGGTTTTTCTGGATTTAGTTTTAGTGTTTTCATGGCTTCTTCAACAATAATTTCTGTTACGTTTAGCCCGCTGAGTTGTTTTGCCAGTGCTTGTGATAGTTTGGCTTTTTCCATTGTTACAGTTCTTGCAAACTTATCCCATCCTCTGTGTATTATGTTTAGTATCCACATGTTTAGTTCTACTTCTAGAAAGCGTACGTCAAATGCCGGGTCGTATGTTCCTGGTTCTATGGGTTCTCCGCGTTCGTTTGTTGTTCCTGCCATGTCTACTACGTGTATGAACGCGTCTGCTTGCCTTAGGTCATCCAGGAATTGGTTTCCCATTCCTTTGCCTGTGTGCGCTCCTGGCACTAGTCCTGCAACATCCAAAACTTCAATTGGCACAAATCTTTTGTTCTCTGTGCAGTAGCCGTATTTTGGGTTGCACTGTACTCCTAGTTCTTTGTCTACGCAGTCTATCTTGATGAACGCGAATGCTCTGTTTGGTTTTATTGTTGCGAATGGATAATTTGCTATGAGTGCTTCTGCTAGTGTTGCTGCTTTGAAGAATGTCGATTTTCCAACGTTGGCCTTTCCTACAATTCCTACTAGCATATTGCTGCTCGGCTATTTGTGATTTATTAAGCTTGCCCCGTTACGTTTATAAACTCTCATTCTTTTAAACGATTCATGGCATTTCAGCAGCCTGGTGATTTTCCTATTAAGCATCGTTTTAGTGATTTTGGTAAAGAGCGCATTGATGTGGCTTCTTGGGTTATTCAGGTTCGTGATGCCTACAACCTTATGTATGCTTATACGATGATCCATGATTGGATTGTTGAGGAAGGCTGGGCTTCTCGTGATGATGCAAAGTTTTCTGAAACTTACTATATCCAGCGATCGCATCCTACTGCTGGAAAGGAGATCTGGATGCGTTGGCGTTTGGAAAAACAGCCTCCTGGTACAAAGGGCAAATTGTTCACTTACATGATGGATTTGGATTTTAAGGTTATAGGATTGAAGGATACAGAGATTGCCTGGAAGGGTCAGAAGGTGAAAGCAGACAGGAGTGAGTTTGAGCTATCTTGTCGTGCCGCGTTGATTATCGACAAGAGCAAGGAGTGGGAAAAGTCTCCTTTCAAGAGAATCAAGGAATTGTACACGAGGCGGGTTTTAAAGCAGACGATTTTGGTGCATCGTAAGGCTATTTATTCTGATGCGTATCGTTTGCGTGATCTTGTTATGGGCTATCTGAAGCTCGAAACTTTCATGCCTGTGAAAGAGGCTGGCGAGTTTTTTGTTAAGCGCACTCTTGAATAGACACAAATCTTTATAAATGCACTTTCTTCTTTTTTTGGTATGCCAGAATTTGAGCAGCCAGTCACTCTGATTAAGCATCGTGGTTTCTTTAATTATTCAGCTTTGCTTCAATCCATTCGCAAGTGGTATGTTGATGATGACTATGATGTTTTGAACATGCCGATGTACAAGCAAAAGTTTCCAACTCCTACTGGTGTTGAGCACGAGTTCAAGGTTCATGGTGAAAAAAACGTTACTGAATATGTTAAGTTTCATATGGATATTTTTATGCGTGTGTACAACATGCGCGATATTGAGATAATTCAGGATGGTAAAAAGATAAAGTTGCAGGATGGTCAGGTTCAGATAGAAGTTATTCCCAAGCTTGAATTTGATTGGCAGAAGCGTTTTAGTGGTCCTGCCCCTTGGAAAAAGTTTTTGAAGGCTCTGGACGAGTTTTACAGGGGTTATATTATTAAATACAAGATTGCTGATTATTGGGAAGATATGATATTGCTTAAAAGCGAGCAGTTGGCAAAGGTGATTAAGAATACACTTGGTCAAGAGGTTGTTTGATGGCAGAGCGTTTGATAGTTGTGGATAAGGAAAGGCTTGATTATGATGGCTTGTTTGATGCAAAGGAAGTGTTTAAAGTTATGCAGCAATGGGCGACTGATAGGGGTTATTGGCTTATTGAGAAACGCCATGGCGAGACCACAAAGCCTGAGGGCAAGTTTATCGATATGGAGTTTGAGCCTTTCAAGAAGTTTACTGATTATGCTAAGAGCATCATTAAGATTCGTGCACAGTTTAATGATGTCAAGGATGTTGCTGTAGAGCGTGATGGTAGGAAGGTTAAAGTTCAGGATGGCAAGATTATTATTATCATTGATGGCATTTTGGAAACAGATTATGAGCATCGTTGGGAGGGCAAGCCTGTTTTCTATGTTTTGCGTTCGATTTTTGAGAAGTATGTTTACACGCCTTTTGTCAGCGGTTTTGAGCGTGGTATCAAGGAAGATGTTTTGTCTTTGAAGAACAATGTGAAGGCTTTCCTTGGTCTTGCGCGTTATGCTTAATTTACAGTTCAATTAGTCTGCCTTGTTTGCCCACGTTGACAACAAGTGTGTTACCTATTTTTTCTTCTATTCCTTCTGCTTCGTGGACGTGTCCGCAAACTACCACGTCTGGTTTTGTTGTTTCTATCGCTTTTCTCAGGCCTAGGCTTCCTTTTACCCATTGTGAGAATGTTTCCATTAGTGTGCCTGAAGGGTGTATGTGTGTAACAAGTAGTTTTTTAGTTGCATTTTTGATTTGTGTGCTTGTTTCTTTTACAGTGTTGTATATTTCGCTTTCAGTGAGCATGTTTATGCCTGCGTTTGTTCCTCCACAGCCAGAAATTGCTACATTGTCTTTTTGTATGCTTTTGCCGTGCAGGTTGATTGCATTATATTGTGCTGCTAGAAAGTCTGTTGCAAACCAGTCGTGGTTTCCTGGTACGAGTAATATCTGTTTTCCTGTTTTTACGAAATAGTACATTACTCCTTCTGTGTCGTTTTCTTCTACTATGTCTCCATTTAGTATGATTATGTCTGCTTTTTCATCTATTGCGCGTTGTGCCAGGTGTTTTGCTATTTTTTTGTCGCCGTGAAAGTCTCCGGCTGCGAAAATTCTTACCATATCGTCGATATAAATACCAAGCTTTAAATACCTATCGTTTGA
>CAZXKS010000013.1:5580-10046 GCA_964641265.1 uncultured Methanosarcinales archaeon
TTACCAGAAGAAGCTGAATCTTTTGTTTTTTCTCACAAGTTTGTTTAATTCCTGCTCAAGCTGTTCTGCATTTGGGAATTTTCTCTCTTCTTGTTTGAATTTTGTGCTGTGGTGTGCGTGTCTTCCTGCCTTGGCAGTGTATTGGTGTTTTTTGTGCAGCAATTCATGGTACATGACATAATCCATTAATTCTTCGTTGTGCATCAGAATTTTGCTGATGGTAACGGTATCTGTTGCATATTCATAAGTTCCTAGTCTGTTAACGCCGTTTCCGATTCGCAAGTTCGGCATTTCCAGCATGCCGCTGAAGAATTGTTCATTGATTCTTGTAAAGCTTTGTTCTAGAACAGGATGGCTTTGCGTTCTCGGTGCGACTGTTGATAAGCTTTTGATAAAATGGTGGTATAAGTCCATGTGGATGGTCTGTCTTTTGGTTTTGAATAATCTCACCAGCAGTTCCTGCATTAGGCCTTTTTGGATATCTGCGCTCACTCCTTTCCATTTTCGGCTCATGTTTAATGTTATTTCCTGTTGTGTCATTCTTATGTTTGCATTGTATCCTCTGAATCTTCCGCTATATCTCAGAACTAATTCTTTTGAAGTCTCATCTGGATACAATTCTTTGTATGCTTGTTCTAAGAGGCTCATGCTATTGGGTATCTTAACATCGCGCCAATTTTTCCAATATCTCTTAGCTGGGCGCCTTCTCTTGTCTCTGTTGAAATTATTTTTACTTCTGTTGAGAATGCTTTTGCAGTGTTCTCAAACTGTTCGATTTTTTGTTCGTCCAGCGCTTCTGATAGTAGGAGTGTTCCAACAGCGCCCATTTCTAATGCTTTGAGCGTGTTTGCTTCTCCGTACGTTACTAGTCCTGGTTTTATGGCTAGCATTTCTAAAAACTTGCTTACTAGCTGTTTTTCTTCTGTTACTTCTTCTTGTGCTAGCACGTCTTGGCTTTTTTCGAGCAGTTCTTCTAGCCCGAATTCTTCTGTATAGCTTAAGTCCTTTATTGCTATTATCTTTTTTTTGACATCTTGTGTTATGTGTCCGCTTTCCACAAAGTCGTATTTTGTTGGCCCAGGCCCGCCTACTAGTATTCCTTTCAGGCCTTCCATTTTTAGGAACTGGTCTTTTACTATATCTGCTACTTTTTTGAAGTGTTCATTTACTGCGATTTCTCTGTTTCTTGCAAACCTTATACTTGACTGGCCTCCTGCTTTCATTTTTCCTGGAACGTGTGAGTGCGTTGAAATCAGTGGTACAATTGTTTTGCCTCTCAACAGCGCAATCGTTGCATCTCTTGCGTCAAGAACTATCATACCATATGATTCTTTTGTTTCGAGTATAGCTCTCAGGATGTCGAGTTGGAAGTTTTTGTCACACCTGTATATTCTTGTCTGGATTGGTATTGGTGGTTCGATGCTCCATACTCGTACATCTGATGCTCCTTCTCTTGCTGCTACGTTGCCTGAGAACGCTGCCATTCCATTTTTTGGCGTGCTTTTGAATAATCTTAAATGTACTATCATTCGTTCAAGCGCGTCTATTACGTTTTTTCTGGTTTGTGCGCTTTTGATGTTTGTTGCCGTGCCTTGTTCTTGCTGGAGGTGTTGTATTATTTTGTTCAGATCATACCCTGTGGGAATGTATATTGTGACGAATTCTGTGTGGCGCGCGCTATGTGAATCTAGTTCTTTGATGAATTTTTTCAGGTGGTATCTTTGGTTTTCTGTTAGTGCCATTGTTATAAGTCACTTTCACGACGCTATATAAAACTTTGCGGCTTAGAAACCTTTTTAAATAGCCTGCTTTTTTGCTTTGACATGGCAAAAGTACAGAAGGGTTTGGGGCCGGTAAAGCGTTATGGAACGCGTTATGGTCGTACTACTAAGCACAAGGCTGCGAAGATTGAGATAGAGATGAAGAAGGACCATATCTGCCCGTATTGTGCAAAGCCTAAGGTTCACAGAGTTTCATATGGCATCTGGCTGTGTGATAAATGCAATGCCAAGTTTACAGCCAAAGCGTACACAGTTGGCGTAAAACGGAGCCTTGTTGAGCAGGCTGCGCAGATGATTGCAGAGGCTCCTGAAGTTCGTACTAGAGAAGTTGTAAAGGAAGAGGAGCAATAAAATGGTGAAATATACTTGTTTTTTGTGCGGGAAGAAGATATCTGAGGAGATGATGGGGAAGCGCGTTCGCTGTCCTTATTGTGGAAGCAAGGTTCTTTACAAATCGCGCTCAGTAACTACCAAGGTTAAGGCAGTATGACTGTATCTAATGAAGCTCATGAGAACATTCAGCGTTTGCAGCTGATGGAGCAGAACGTGCAGGCTTTAGGCATGCAGAAGCAGCAGTTTCAGGCTCAGTTGTTTGAAGTCGAGAGCGCGTTGAAGGAGATTGCAACAACTTCTACTGCTTTCAAGATTGTGGGTGGGCTGATGATTGCAAGTGACAAGGATGTTTTGCAGAAGGAATTGCAGGGCAAGAAGGAGCTTCTTGATCTTCGTGTTCAAATTTTGGAAAAGCAGGAAAAGCAGTTGAAGGACAAGGCCAAAAAGTTGCAGGAAGAAGTTCTGGCCAGCGTTAAGGAGTGAAAATATGGATAAATTGCAGCAGATTATTCTTGCATTGCAGGAACTGGAACAGGATGTTTCAACGCCCAAGAATGTCAAGCTTAAGATTTCTGCCACGATTAAGGTTTTGAATGAAAAGTCCGAGCTTTCTATGAAGGCGAGCAAGGCTCTTAACGAATTGGAAATCATCGCAGATGATGTTAACGTTCAGCCGTATACGAGAACTCAGATTTTTAATATTGTTAGCTTGCTCGAAGTCGTGTGATTTTCTGTTTGGACGTGTACAAGTGTGGTACATAATGTTCGTCCTTGTCTCTGATTATGCTTGCCACCAGGCCGAATTTTTCTAATCTGCCTTTGATGCTGCCTATCTTAATTTTTTGGCCGACAAGTTCTTTCATTTTTTTGCGAATGAATATTCTGGCGACAAAGTTTGGTATGAAGTCTCTGAATGCCAGCAGTAGTGAGAATCCAATTATTATGATGAGAACGCCTGCTATTATCCCTAGTACTAGTTTTGTAAGTCCGAACTGTTGCAGTACTACTAGCAGTGTTGCGGTGTAAATGAGGTATTCAAGTATTTTTGCTAGAGCGTCGCTTAGTGGCTTGAATCCTGCTGCAGTTAGAATTCTGTTTAGTTCTGCTTCTGCCATTATTCTTTTCGCTATTCTTCCTGTTAGTTTTGCTATTATGAATCCTGTAAATATGGTGACGAGTGCAACAGCTATTTTGCTCATTATGCTCCGAATGATTTCTAGCATCATATGCTTTGCTGCCTAGTTCCTGATTATAAAGTTTTTTATATTAGCCATGGAGAAATTGAACTATGGCAGACCTTCATGAGAAAATCAGGGAAATGGAAGAGGCCATGTCCAAGGCTAAGTACAACAAGTCCTCTGAGCATTGGTTTGGCTTGATGAAATCTCAGATTGCTAAGCTTCGTGAAAAAATAGAAAAAAAGGTTGCTGGAAAGGGTGGTGGTGAGGGCTGGTTTGTCAAGAAGACTGGCAATGCTACTGTTATCTTGGTTGGTTTTCCTAGTGTTGGTAAGTCTACTTTGTTGAATGCTTTGTGTGGCACTAAGTCTAAGGTTGCTGCTTATGAGTTTACTACTCTTGATTGTATTCCTGGCACTTTGAATTATAATAATGCTAAAATCCAAATTCTTGACGTTCCTGGCGTTATTTCTGGTGCTGCTTTTGGTCGTGGTCGTGGTAAGGAAGTTCTTGCCATGGCCCGCAACGCAGACCTTGTTTTGTTTGTCATTGATGCTTTGCATCCTGAGTATTATCCTACTTTGCAGAAGGAAATTTATGATGTTGGTATTCGTATTAATCAGAGAAAGCCTGATGTTAAGATTGTGAAAAAGGTTCGCGGCGGTTTGAGCATGAATTCTACTGTCAAATTGTCAAAGGTCAGCGCAGACACTCTTGCTGCTATTCTCAAAGAATTTAAGCTTGTGAATGCTGATGTTGTCATCAGGAGCGATGTTGACATTGATCAGTTTATTGACTGTATTGAGGGTAACCGTAAGTATGTTCCTTCTATAGTTTGTGTTAACAAGTCTGACTTGCTTGAGGAGAAACAACGAAGGCATATTGGTGAGAGTTTGCTAAATCCTGTTTTTGTGAGTGCTGAGAAGGGTGAGGGTCTTGCTAAGTTAAAGGATGATATTTACAATTCTTTGAATTTTGTGCGTGTTTTCTTGAAAGAGGTTAACCATAAGCCTGACTTGGACGAGCCGATGATTCTAACTCGTCCAACCACGATAAAGTCTGTCTGCGAGCACATCCATCGTGATTTCGTCAAAAAGTTCAAGTACGCCCGCGTTTGGGGCAAGGGCGCAAAATTCCCCGGCCAAATGTTCCGTGATCTCGACAAGCAGTTAAC
>CAZXKS010000013.1:10146-21948 GCA_964641265.1 uncultured Methanosarcinales archaeon
AGTTTCTCCATAGCTTTGTCAAACCCGCTTCCATATTGTGCCGCCTGTTTTTGTCGCCACGCTATTTCTTTTGGCAATCCTAGTTCTTCTGCAATTTCTCGCAAGATGACTTTCTTGTGTTCAGTATTTATCTTACGTTCTCCCGCTATTCCCATCGCTTTAACAATCAGTTCATCGTCTAAGAATGGCACTCTGACGTTTATTCCTAATTTCTTGCCTATTGCTGCATCTCTTGTCAAGTCTCTTTGCCACATTTCTTTCAAACCATTCCAGCACTCGTCATTTACGTCGTTTGCATGCGCATGTCTTTGGTATCCTGCAAATATTTCTTCGCTTCCCAGTCCTCCGAAGAATATCTTGACATCCGCCAGTTCAGCAGCCGCCACAATAACGCTTCCCACTCCAACATTTATCACGTCCGGCTTGTCCAACATTGCTGCTGTTTTCTTCAATACCTGCTCTACTTCTTCTATTGTGAACTCTTTGTGCTTCCATTTCAAATTTAACTTTTTCGCAGCATGTTCTGCTGCTTCCAAGTCCTTGCTTCCTTTGATTCCAACACTATAACATACAAAATTATCTGTAAAACTCTTCAGCAGTAACGCCAGCAAGCTTGAATCAACGCCTCCGCTTAAGAACAATCCGAACTTTTCTTTTGGCACTCTTTTTTCAACTGCCGCAATCAGTGCCTTTTTGACTTCTTCTTTTGTGCTTGGCACGGTTTTCTTCCTTAATTCATCTATGTGTTCTTTCCACCTGTCTTCTGCTGGCAGTCTTCCTGCTTCAAATTCTTCTATCATGACTCGTCGATAATACCAAAGTTTTTTAAATCTTGTTAAGAATCATTATTTTAATTTGAAAAAACAGCTTAGTAAGTCTGATGTTGAGAAGCTTAACAGTGAGATTTCTCAGCAATTCAATATTTCTGATTTTCTTGATAAGAAGGACAGTATGTCTATTGCTGATATTAATCATCAGCTTTATGTCGTTAAGGATGAGGTAGTAATTTTCTTTTATAAGGAAGGCAAGCTCATTCCTACTTTGAAGCTTTTGTTGCAAAAGCCTCTTTTAAAACAAGTAGTTGTTGACATGGGCGCAGTCAAATTCGTCTCATCAGGCGCTGACGTTATGCGTCCTGGTATTGTCGAGCTTGACCATTTAATTAAAAAAGATGAAATTGTCGTTGTTGTTGACCAAACTCATAAGAAGCCTCTCTGTATCGCTCGCGCTTTGTTCTCAGGAGAAGAAATTCTTGCAATGAAGCAAGGTAAAGTTTTGAAATCCCTTCATTGGGTTGGCGACCCAATATGGAATCTTGTTCCTTAGTGCACTTCAATAAGTCTTCTTGCTTTTGGCACAAAATTCAGTATGTATCCTTCTTTGTACTTTCCCGAGCCGACATAATCATTGCCATGCTTTAATATTGCAAATCCTTCATACTCTTTTTCCACTTCGACGTCTTCTCCTTTGAACCATTTTTTTAGTTGTTCTGTGTTTATTTCGCAAACATTTTTTGTCGCGCTTGGTCCTATCAATTGTGCTCCTTCAATGCTCAGCCTTAGTTGGTCATTTTTTACTTCTGCTATGTACAGTCCAATGCTGTTTATGCGTAGTTTTTTCAAATCTATTTCTCCTACGTCTCTTGTTATTGCGTATATTTTTTCTTTGCCTTGTATGAACGCCAATTTGCTGAATAGTTCTGGTACTTTGCCATATTGGTTCTCAATCAGTTTGGAAAATGCTTTTAATTCTCTGCTTGGTATAAAAGAATAATTCTCTTTCATTATCATATTCCCCACATCGGTTTTGTTCTTCTCATTATTTCAGCTATTTCCTTCAACAAATTCTTCTCTTCTTCTGTCAGATGTTCTTTGTATTCTTTGTATCGTCTGAAGTGTTCTTCTGGTATTGAACTATAAAGTATATCTCCTTCGTTTATTTGTCTGCCGACCGTCACTCCTGGCAGGCTTATTGCTGCCCTTTTTCCTTTTTCTATTTTTTCCACGCTTTCTTTTTCCATTTGTATTCCTTTTATTGTTGTCAGTTCTTTTCCTTCTTTGTTCATTAGTGGCGTGTTTGATTTTAATGTTCCTGCGAGTACGTCTGTTCCTATTACTGCTGGGTTGCTTTGTCTGAATAGGTATCCTTTCAATAGTTCTATTTTGCATGGTCTTACTAGCACATCTAGTTTTGTTGTTTCGAGTTCTTTCTTTTTTGTTTCTTTCCATGCCTCGTAGTCTTCTATGAGTCTGTAGATTATGTCGTGTACTATGATGTGCGCGCTTGTTTCCATTTCTGATTTTGGAATGTTAAAACCGAGTATGACGGCGTGTAGCGGGTCTTTTGTAATCATTGCTTCTGCGTCTGAGATGTCTTTTTTTGTTATTGGTCCTATGCTTGTTTTTCTTATTGGTGTTCCTTTTTCCCGTAGAAGCGTCATTAACGCTTCTAAACTTCCTAGCGCGTCTGCTTTGATTATTATGCCGTCTTGGTCTGTTTCTATCAGTACTTCGTGCATTTCTTTGTGCAGTTCTTGCTTTAATTTCTCTATGTCTCCTATCGCGCTCATTATTGGCGCGCCTGCTACTGCTGTTTCTGCTCCTGGTGCAACTATTCTTACTCCTGTTGCTGCGCTTACTGTTTTTACTGCCTTGAATTTGGCTTTTTTCTCGCGCATTTCTGCTCCCGCTGCTGGCTGGAATAGTGCTTTTATTTTGGCTTGTATTGGCTGGTCTAGTGTTCCAATTATGATTTGTTCATTCACGCTTAAGCTTCCATCGTAGATTATCGCATCTAGAACTGTTCCTAGTCCTTTTTGTTCTTTGACTTCTAGTATTGTTCCTTTTGCTGGCCCTTTTGCCTCAATTTGTAGACTCTGTTCTAGGTATTTTTGCGCTAAGCCTGTCAGCAACATCAATAATTCTGGTATTCCTTCTCCTGTTTTTGCGCTTACTGGCACGACTGCTGCTTGTTTTGTGTAGTCTCCTACTCTGTCAAACCTGTCTGCTTGTATTCCTAGTTCGAATACTTGTGCAACGATTTCGTATAGTTTTGTTTCGAATTTGCGTTGTGTTTCTGGGTTTTGTGCAGAAATATTTTGTATCATTGTTCCTGGTTTTTGTTTCCAGCCGTCTATCATGTCTATTTTGTTTACTGCGATTATGAATGGTGTTTTGTATTGTTTCAGAATTTCTATGCTTTCTTTTGTTTGTGGCATTAATCCTTCATTTATATCTACAACAAGTATGGCTATGTCCGCTAAATTCCCTCCTCTTTTTCTTAAGTTGATAAAAGCAGCATGTCCTGGTGTGTCTATGAATAATAGTCCTGGTATTGTTACGCCTATCTTGAGTTGTTCAAGTAGTTTGCCGCATATTTGCTTAATCGTTGCTAGTGGGATGATGCTCGCGCCTATTGCTTGCGTGATTCCTCCTGCTTCTCTTGCTGCGATGGCCGTTCCTCTAATTTTGTCTAATAAAGAAGTTTTTCCATGGTCCACGTGGCCCATTATGACCACTATTGGTTGTCTGATCATGTTCTTCGTTCTTCTGAGCCTTATTAAAAAGCTTTTGAAGCTGAAAAGCATCACTCTCAATACATAACATCTTTTTGTTACTTTCCAATACTAAAAGATGCGAAACCTTTAAATATAAGTTATACTTCGTGAGTGGTAACAATCAAAAATTATTGTCGGGGGGAATTTAGAATGAAAGCATTAACGACGTTTTTGCTCGGTATTTTGCTCGTGTTGTCTGTTGCAGCAGCGCCAGTTCAAGTTTCTGTGCAAAGAGCTGAGATTGACGATACAGAGATTAGGGATTCTCAAAGGAACATTTTGGACATTGAGCGTAACCAAGATTTTACTTTGGAGCTTCAGCTTCTCGCGCTTAAGGATGCGAAGGATGTTGAGATTCGTGCTTTCATTTCAGGTTATGAGTTTAATGATGTGAAGTCTATCAGCGACCAGGTTGGTCTTTTTGATTTTGATGAAAACGTGACTTATGTCAAAAAGCTTCAATTATCTCTTCCTGACAATGTTGACGTTGACGATTACAAGTTGCGTGTTGTCATCTCGGACAGGAATGGCGATGAAACCGTCTACAACTACAATTTGCAGGTTAACACTCAGCGTCATGACATGCAGGTCGAGGATATTGTCTTGAACCCTGGTAATAGCGTGAAGGCAGGCCAGGCTTTGCTTGCTTCTGTCCGTTTGGAGAACAAGGGTCAGAAGGATGAGGATGATGTTAAGGTTACTGTCAGTATTCCAGCTCTTGGCGTTTCAGCTACCGAGTACATTGAGGAAGTTGAGGCTGACGAAGAGGAAGAGACTGAAGAAATCTTCCTAAAATTGCCTAAGTGTGCAGAAGCTGGCGTTTATGACTTGAATGTTGATGTATGGTTTAACGATGACCATGACAAGGTTTCTGAGTCAACTAAGGTTACTGTTCTTGAGAACGAGGCCTGTACTCCAGAGCCTGCTCCGGTTATCGTTGTGCAACAGTCTAACCAGACTTCTACAGAAGCTTCAGAGCCTTCAGGCAGCAAGGTTCGCTCCGCTTTGGAGATAATCTTGCTAGTGCTTGTAGCCTTGCTTGTAATCGTTGGCTTGATAATTGGCTTCTCCCGCATGCGCGGCGAGGAGTAAGTTTTTTATTTTCTTCTTATAATCTTTCTTTAACGCTTTACCCGATATCTTTTTAAAACTCCTACGATTCCATTTTCTTATGAGTGATGAGGATATCAAGAGGCAGATCAGTGCTGAAGCCAGTGGTGATCCTGATAAGTATTACCCTGTTGCTACACTTAAAGAAAAGGGGTTTGTTCGCCATCAGTGCTCTAAATGCCAGCGTTATTTCTGGACTATTGCTCATAAAGCAGATGTTTGTGGAGACCCTGCTTGCTCTGGTGGTTTCCGTTTTATCGGCCATCCAACTAAAAAGCAGCTTGACTACATTCAGGCCTGGCAGGAATTCGCGCGTATTTTCAAAAAACTTGGCTATACGCCGATTTCTCGTTACCCTGTCATTGCCAGATGGAATCCGACTACTGACTTCACAATCGCCTCTATTGCTGCATTTCAGCCGTTTGTAGTTTCTGGCGAGGTTTCTCCTCCAGCAAATCCTTTAGTCATTCCTCAGATGTGCTTGCGCTTTCCAGACATTGATAACGTCGGCATTACCGGTCATTGTGTTGCTTTTGTCATGATGGGCCAACACGGCTTTTTCTCGCCAAAGGATTACGATACAAACAAGTATATCAGTGATTATTTGACCTGGCTGCATGAAGGTATGGGCATCGAGATGTCAGAATTGACGATTCACGAGGACGTCTGGGCTGGCGGCGGCAATCTTGGCCCCTGCATGGAATTCTTCTCTAAAGGCCTTGAACTTGCAAACCAAGTCTACATGCAGTACGAGATTACTCCTTCTGGCCTGAAAGAGCTTAACATTAAGGTTCTCGACATGGGTCAGGGTCAGGAGCGTGTTCCATGGTTCACTCAGGGCAAGGCTTCGATTTACGAGTGTTGTTTTCCTTCTGTTGTGAAGAAGCTTCGCGAAATAACTGGTGTTGAGTATGATGAGTCATTCATGAAAAAATTCACTCCGCTTTCCCCATATCTTAATGTTGGGGAAGTCAAGGACATTGATGCTGCTTGGAAGTTTGTTGCTAGTCAGTTGAAGATGGATGTCAAAGCATTAAAAGATAAAATTCTTCCATTAGCCGCTCTCTACGCTGTTGCTGAGCACAGCCGTGCTTTATTATTCGCTATTAATGATGGCGGTCTTCCGTCAAACGTCGGTGGAATGTATAACTTGCGTGTTATTTTGCGTCGTGCTTTAGGCTTTATTGAGAAATACAACTGGAATATTAGCCTTCCAGAAGTCTGCAAGTGGCATGCTGATTACTTACAACCTTTATTTCCTGAGCTTTCTGAAAACTTGGATGAGGTTTCTGAAATTCTCGAGGTTGAAAAGAAAAAGTACGAGGCCACTCGTCAAAAAACTCAGAGCATGCTTCCTCGTTTGCTTGAGAAAAAGCTTTCCACTGAAGATCTTATTACGATTTATGATAGCCAGGGCATTGCTCCTGAGCTTATTCGTGATGAAGCCTTAAAACTCGGCAAGGAAATTCAGATTCCTGATAACTTTTATGCTCTTGTTGCTGCTCGTCATGAGGCGAAGGAGCAGGAGGCTGCCACAATTCGTGAGGAAAAGCTGAATATTCCTCCTAGTCTTCCTCATACTAAAGCTCTTTATTTTGATGATTATACCAAATCTGAATTCGATGGCAAAGTGTTGGAGATTATTGACAACAATGTTGTTCTAGACCAGACTGCTTTTTATCCTATTTCTGGTGGCCAGCTAGCTGACCGCGGCTCTCTAGAAGGCTCCAAAGTCATTGACGTCTTTAAACAAGGCCCTTACATCGTTCATGTTCTTGAGAACAAGCCTAAATTCCATGCTGGTGACAAGGTTCACGGAGCAATCGATTTTGATCGTCGTGTTCAGCTTGCTCAACACCACACCGCAACGCACATAGTTAACGCTGCTGCGAGAAAAGTGCTTGGCGCTCATGTTAACCAAGCAAGTGCTAAGAAGGATGTTGACAAGGCGCATATTGATATTACTCATTATGAGGCTTTGACTGATGAAGAGCTTGCGAAAATCGAAGATGAAGCTAACAAGATAGTCAAGAGCGGTATCAAGACCCAGCTTTCTTTTATGCCCCGAGAAGAAGCTGAAAAGAAGTATGGCAGCGTGATTTATCAGGGCGGTGTTGCTCCTGGCAAGCTTTTGCGCATTGTTAACATTCCAGGCATTGATGTTGAGGCGTGTGGTGGTACTCATTTGAAGTCTACTTTGGAGGCTGGCAGAATCAAGCTTCTGAAAGCTTCTAAAGTTAAGGATGGCATTGTTCGCATTACTTTTGCTGCTGGTAAGGCTGCTGAAAATGTTTTGCTGCAGGAGAAGCAGATTCTTGACAAAGCCGCTGCTTTGCTTAAGTGTGATGTTACTCAGGTTCCTAGTCGTGCTGCTGAATTGTTTGAACTTTGGAAAAAGGCTAGAAAGGCTGTTCAAAAGAAACAACCATTGCCCGACTTATCATTGAAGTCTACAAAGCCTTCAACCGGCAACATTCTTACAGAGACTGCTGAAGCTTTACAAACTCAGCATGAGGTTATTATCAAGACGATTGAAAGATTTATAGCCGATTTGGAGCGGTTCAAAAGTGGCAAAGCTTGATTGGTCCAAGTTTGATAGGGGTGTTTTCTTAGTTAACGTTCTTGGTATTGTTTATAATCCAAAAACAAAGATGATTTTGATTGGTCGTCGTGAGAATGACCCTTATGTCAAGGAGTTGTCTTGGTCTTTTCCTGGCGGTAGGCCTGGTTATGAGAAAGGTATTGCGCATTATTTGAAGCTTGAGATTAAGAAGAAAACTAATGTTGATGTTGTTGTGAAGAAGGTTGTTTTAGCGCGTATTCCTCCTGAGCATTCTGAGTTTTTGCTGTTGTATTATTTCTGTGAGTATAAGAAAAGCATTGCCAAGGCTGGTGAGAAGTTTGTTGATGTTAAGTGGGTTAAACCTTTGGACGTGCAAAAGTATTTCACTACTTCTTTGCATCCTGATTTGGTTGCATTTTTGAAAACTTTAAAATAGTCATCTTGTGTTAGCGCTTTTATGATTTATTTTAAGCAATCCAAGGATTGGTCTTGTGGTCCTGCTTGTGTGCGTATGGTTTTGGCTTCTTTGGGTATTAAGAAATCTGAGAAGGAGATTGCTCGTCTGATGCATGCCAACAAGCTTGTTGGCACGAGGTTTAGGGAGTTTCCTGCCTTGTTTGAGAAGCTTAAGCTGAGTTATGTCGTAAGGAGAAATGGTTCTGTGGAGGAAATAAAAGAATTTTTTCCTTGGTGCAAGGTCATTGTTGCATACTGGGTTCCAGGTGAGGAAACAGATCATTATGCTGTTGTTAGGAAAATTGACAAAAGAAAAATTTATCTTCTTGACCCTTGGTTTGGTCCAAAGCATTCGCTTTCTCTTTCTTATTTCAAAAAGCGCTGGTTTGGGGTTGGGAATACTAAGCGTTGGTTTATCGCGGTTCGGAAATAGAAAATACCGGCTCAGTAATTTTTTCCGCTTTGCATTCCGGGCACCTGCTGGGTCTTTTGTGCCGTTCTCTTTTTTTGAACACAAACCCGCAGCTTTTGCACTGGCTTGGCTCCATTTCTAGTTTTGGCCTTACGCTTTTTGCAATGTGTTCTAGGTCAATTAGAATGTCTCTTGCGTCTGCGTGGAAGAATTCTGCGAGCTCTCTTACAGTCATTGCTTGTTTTGACAGCAAGTCTATGATGTCTTTGCGTCGAGTCATTGGAACAATTTATCCAAAATATCCATTGTGTACAGCATTATCGCTTCTGCTTGTATTTTACTAGGCCTGAATGGTTCTTTTTTTGCGTGCACGCTGTAGACTCTTACTTGGTTTATCAGGTGTATCTGGTTTGGCAGTCCTGGGTCTAGTTTTACTCCTTTTTCTGCTAATTTGGCGATCAAATTTCCCAGTCCCGTGCCTGGTGCTTTCTCCAGCAAATCTTGTCCTGTCGCGTCATAATATTTTCTGTGCAGTGCAGTCTCCATCACCCTGCCACAAAGGATAACTGCGCTTCTGTAGCATCCTGTTTTCATGCATGCTTTTATTTCGTTTAGGTCTGCGTTTATTTCGTCTTTGATGTCGCTTGGTAGTCTTGGTATTTTGTAACTCTTGTCTTGTGTTGCAGCGATTTCTGCCAGTTTTTCTAAGTATTTTGGTATTTCTTCTGTTTTTGCTGCTGATAATTTCAGTGCTAGTTGGTGTGCGTCTGGATCTTCTTTTGTTTCTTGTAATAATCTTTGTATTGCTCCTTTTAGCATCATTTTATTTCCTTCTTGTTTTTGTTTTTTAAAGTGTGTAATGTTTCCTTTTAGTGGCTTTTCCTCAATTTTCAGTGCTTGTTGTATATCGACGAGAATTTGGTGTATTTGCATGTGGCTTCTCGAGTGCATAAAGATTTATATAGTTATTGTTTTCATTTCTTTCTATGAAAAAGATATTGTTACTGCTGCTTTTAGTTTTGGTTGCTTGTGCGCCTGCCGCGCCTCCTGCTCGTGAGGTCGCTCCGCATGCTGCTCCTCCTCAAGTCATTACCCAGGAGAGGGTTGTTTCTCCTCCTCAGCCTCCAACACCCGTAGTTAGGGAGCCAGAAGTTATGCCTGAGCCTGCAGGCTATCAGATTGATCCTTACTCGCAGCTTGGTTGTGAGCAGTTGTTAACAGCGCAAGAGTTTGCTGGTGTGTGTGGCAAACAAGCTGGTGATCTTGTAGTGACTTATCGCATTGGCACGCGTAATTGTATTGTGAATATTAAGGACAGGGCTAATGAGCGTCGTACTGCTGGTTTTACTTTGACTGGTCATAAGGATGCAGAGTCTGCCGAAGAGGAATTCGACCGTCGTTTGGTTGTTTTGAAGGTCGGTGCTGATAAGAGTGTTGGCGAGCGTGCTTATATTTCTCCTGCGAAATTTGTTGATCGTGAGACTCTTGAATTCTTGCGTGATGAGTTTATTGTAGAAGCCGGTACCGATATAAACTTGTGTTCTAAGGAAGGTCTTTTAGCTGTTGCCCGTGTTTTTGATAGCCATATCAAATAAATTGTGCTAGTGTTTTCTGTGCTAGTAGTTTGCTTTTTTTGAGTATTGGGCTTATGTCTATTCTGAATTTGTTTCTGGCTAGCTGTTTTGCATAGTTTAGCATTAGTTCTTTGCTTGCAAAGCTTATCGGCCTATCCGCAAGTGCTTTTCTTGTTGCTTCTCTCGTCACCCACACGCCCAAAGGAAGTACATATTCATCTGTTATGAATCTTAATGCTAACACGCCATTTTGTCTTTTATTCTTCATTAGGTGTTCTGCTACAGCCATTCTTACAGTGTAATATCCTCCTGCGCAATTTTCTGCATAGTTTTTTCTTCCTTCAAATTCTTCATTATCCGTGCTGTATTCCAATAGTCCTGGCTTGACGTACATTTCGAATAATTCGTATCTCCATTTTTCTGGGAAAAATAATAGCAGGTAGTAGTTTCCGAGGTAGCTTCCAAAGCATGCCTCGTATTCGCCAATTTGCTGTTCTTTTACTTTTTCTAAAAAGTTTTTGGATAGAATATCATCGGTTGCTGTTATGCTCCATCTCGTCGGCACTAGTTTTCTTTGTTTTCCGAATACTCCTACGCTTAGCATTCTGCTTAGCGCGTTTTCGTCAATTTCTTTTTCGTATAGTTTCACTACTGCTTCTGCAGCTAGTGCATCTGTATCGTCGTAGAATTTTTGTATTTTTGTTGGGATGTGTGGGTTACTTGCCAACTGCAGATGTTTCAATTTTGCTTGTGGCCCCATTGGTGCCACCCATTGGTCTGTTGAAATGTTCAGCCTGGGTTTTTTCTCTAGAGAAACGTCAATATCTACTGGTCTTGTCGCCATTGCTACTTCTTGTGCTATTTCTACCAATTTGTTTGGCTGTTTTATGTTGCTTACAAACCTGCTGTTTACCATGCTTGTTCTGTATTCTACTATGTTTGGAATGCCTAGGTTTTCTTTTGCCCAGTGTCTTGGCGCGTCGTACAGCCATGCGTTTTCATCTATTTCTGGAGGTGCTAGAATTCCTACGTTAACATTAGGGTACCCAAATCTGCCTACGAATGGTGCTGGCGCGCTTCCTGTGAATTCTTGATATGCGGTCAATGGTTTTGCTCTTGTTAGCGCTCTGGCCAGAATTCTTTCTTTCTCTTTGTAAGTTACCCCCTTTATGATCATTCTTTTTGTTTTTGTTAGCAAGATTTTTAATTCTATCGTCAATTCTTCGAGTTATGAAGGTGGTTTGTTTGTTGAGCGGGGGTATTGACAGTCCTGTTGCAGCTTACATGATGTTGAAGAAGGGCTGTGAGGTCGTTTGTGTTCATTTTCATCAGCAGACTGCAACTAGTGCAGGTGCCCAAAACAAAGTCATTAGAATCTGCAAGCACTTGAAGCAGTTTGGCAATCTTAAGTTGTACATGGTTCCTTTTAAGGATATTCAGTTGGAGCTTATTAAGAGCATTCCTGCAAAGGTTCGTATGCTTGTTTATCGTCGTATGATGTTGCGTATTTCAGAAGTCTTTCTAGATAAGGAGAATGCTCGTTTTTTTGTTACGGGGGATAATCTTGGCCAGGTTGCTTCTCAGACTTTGCCGAATTTGAATGCTGTTTATAGTGTTGTTTCAAAGCCTATTTTGACTCCTTTGTTTGGTGAGGATAAAAAGGATATTATGCGAATGGCTCGCGAGGTTGGGACTTATGAGCTTTCTATCTTGCCTTATGAGGATTGTTGTTCTTTTCTTGTTGACCCGCACCCTGAGCTTCGTGCTACTTCTGTAGAGCTTGATACAATAGAAAAGGTTCTTGATGTTCGTAGTTTGGTGCAAGAAGGTGTTTTAAAAGCTAAATTAGTTGATTTGGATTAGTTCTTCGCCGCAATAGTGTGGTTCGTCTTCTGGTGCGCTTTTGAATTGTGAGCAGTTTTTCTTTTTGTCCCAGTAAAACCAGCATTTGTTTCCGAATACTTTGTAGCTGTGGCAGTTTTCGCATATTGTCATGTTTATCTCTTCTAAATTTGCGATTTATATAGTTTTCTACAGAACTTTTTTAAACCTGCCTTTAACCTTGCTTTTAATGCTTACTCCAAAAGAAGTCGCAACAGTTAAAGAAGAGCTTCTTTCCTGCCAGCGCCCT
>CAZXKS010000014.1:0-13599 GCA_964641265.1 uncultured Methanosarcinales archaeon
TAAATCATGTCAGCAGAAGCCTTCATCACAGTTTCTTGATCTTTTGTAACGTTGCGAAGCTGCAAAAGACGCCTAATAACAGGAGCGTAGCCGTCACGCTTGACAAGCTTTTCTAAAAGGGCACGGCGCTTGGTTTGAGGCAACGCCTTACTCCAGCCGCCAAGCTTACCACTCTCAAAATGCGCCCATTTGCGAACGTATTTTTTGGCCACTATCTAACCGTCCCAACCATTATCCCTTTCACGTTCTCAAAAGGAACCAATTGTGCATCAGGCTCTGGGTTAGCGTAACCTTGAGTTCTAAAGAACGCGCCACTATCAATGACTTCTACAACAGAGTGCAGCACAACCGCATCAAAAGATGGCTCGTAAAACGAAATAATATCGCCAATACGAATTTCATCAGCAGATATTGGAACCTTCTCAAACACAACAGAATCATGAGTAAGTAAAGGCGCCATGGAATCAGAAGTAACCCTGGCGTAATGCAAGCCAGGATAACTTATTTTTACCTCATCAGGAAAAACCTTAATCGCATCAAAAGGAATCCGCTGAGTGCTCTCGACAACAGCATTGGTTGTGGCCAAACGCTCTTCTGCAGCGAGAGGCACGTTCAGCGAGAAACCTAGTAAGAAGAAAACAATGGCTAATACCACCCCTTTCATCTAATTTACCCCCATAAAGTTAAGGCAAACACGTGTTAAAAAACTTGATAATCACTGCACAGTGAACCGGCTCAAAAAGCCCGCCCAGTATACAAAAAAGTAAACTTTTTATACTAGCGAGATAAACATACGTTCGAGGGAAAAAAGAGTGAAAGCGTCAATATTGTTCGCAGTATTGTTAATAGCAACTGTTGTACAGGCAGCAAACGTAACTTTAACACCAGCAACAGTCTACGAAACAACAACAGCCTGGCAAACAATCGATGTAAACAATTACAAAAGCAATTCTATAATAACAAAAGTAGCAGTTAATTCTCCAAACCTTCAAATAACAAACGCGGCAACATACAACGGCTGGGCAACAAGCCAAGACTCAGACAGCGCAGAATGGAAAAACGGCACAATAGAAACAAACATGAAAAGCGCAATCTTTGAGTTCGAAGTCAGCGCGCCAAACGTAACATCAGACACGACAACAACAGCAACAATATCATTAGACTCTTCATCAACACAATTCAACATAACAATACTAAACGACGCAACACCGCCAAACATTACCGACATAAGGCCAAACGGGTATGCAAGAGCAAATAGCGCAACACAAACAGTCAGCGCAACAGTAACAGACGCAGAAACAGGAGTGGCAGACGCAAAATACAAATGGAACAACTGCAGCGGTTCTGACACAACAATAACACTCACGCAAAACAGCAACACTTACAGCGGCATAGCCAACTTCTCCAGTTATAACGAAGGAAGCACTGCATGTTACACCATAACAGCAAGAAACAACGCAGGAGAAACAGCAACAACAACAGGACAACTATTATTTGACGGCACAGCGCCAAGCGTATCTATAGTTGCGCCAACAGCCTTCGCACTAGAATCAACAAACTTCCAATTCAACGCAACAGACAACCTAGCAACAACACTAACATGTGACCTATACCTAGGCAACACACTGCTAGAAACAGCAAACGTGACAAACGGAACAACCACAACAATGACAGAAGACTTGAGCAGCTTCACAGAAGGAAGCCACACGTGGAGTGTGACATGCACAGATGGAGTAGGACTAAGTGCAACCAAGGCACAATCAATAATACTTGACACGCAACCACCAGTAATAACACTAAACTTCAACCCATTCATACTAAGAACACAATCAACACAATTCACAACAACAGTAACAGATACAATAGGAGTAGCAAACGTGAACTCCACATTTGACGGAAACGCAGTAACATTAACCAAAAACGGAAACGACTACACAGGAACAATAAGCTCGAACACACTAGGAACAAAAACATTAACGATAGATGCAGTAGATGACGTAGGACACACAGCAACAAAAACACAAACAATAACAATCGTTCCAAACCACCAGCTAACACTGACGCTATCACCATCACAAGCAATACCAGGAACCACAATAACGGCATCAGGAACACTAACAACTGATGGAAACGTTACAAGCACAAGCGTAACAGTCAAAACAACAAGCGGAGATAACGTTGTCAACTTGGACAGCAATAATGATTACAGCACGACATTCACAGCGCCAAGCCCAGGAACTTACACGATCACAACAGAATACAGTGAGGCGGGCTATACTTACACTGCACAAGCGACACTAACAACGGGCCAGACAAGCACTCAAAACAGCGGAGGCAGTAACGGATACGATTCTTCATGGAGCGGAGCTGCTTCCTACGTAAAACCAGAAGAACAACCACAAGAACAATCCGACTCAGAAGGAAACAACCAAATAACACAAGAAGAAACACCCCCACAACAAACTCCACCACCAGCAGAATACACGCCATTGCCACCAGAAGAACCAAGAGAAGCAATAACGCCAAAAGCCACAGGCATATTCAACCTAGGCAAGAACATCAAATGGCTAGCACTATTACTAGCACTCGGCCTGCTAGGCGGACTTGGAACATACGCGTACAAGAAAAGACCCCCAAAAGGCGAAGGTAGCGTGAACTGGGACGGATACTTCGATGGTCCTTGAACAATTTCTAGACAGGCGCATAGTAGTAAGACACGTACCATTCGTATTCATACTAAGCGCACTATACGTATTCGTTGCATACGCAGTGCAAAGACTCTTTTACACAGGACAAAGCCTGGCCACAGTGCTCCTGGTAACAATACTCCTCGTGCCAAGCCTGCACCACCTGATAGTCATTGAGGAAAAAATAGAAAGAACAGGAAGCTCACACTTCTGGAGAAGGCACAGAACAATCATAAAATGCTATGTAGGAGCATTCCTAGGCCTATTAGCCGGATTCTTCGTCCTAGGCTTTACAAACGCACAATCACTAGATTACCAAATAACACAATTAGAACAAGACCACCTAAGGCCAGAAGTAATATCGAGTTTCACAGGGCAACCATACACGCCAGAAATAACAACCGCAATCGCACTATTCTCCCACAACGTCAAGTTCCTGCTAATAGGATTTATATTATCGATATTCTACGGCGCAGGAGCAATATTCATAGTAACATACAACGCCTCATTCTTTGCAGCGTTCGTGGTTGAGTTGTTTAACAAATTTGCAGCAGCCACACAACTATCACTAATCGCACTAACACACATGCTACCGGAAAGCACAGGCTATGTTCTAACAGCAATGGCAGGAGCAAGCCTGTCAAGAGCACTAATCCACGAAAAACTAGCAGGCCAAGAATTCAGAAACGTGCTAAGAAACTGCGTAATACTAATCGCGTTTGCCATAGCCTTCATACTCCTAGCAGCATTCATAGAAACATACTTCACTGCAACAATGTTCCACAAACTAATTTAATCCTTAATCTTTTGAAGAACAGCATCAGCTCGCTTGTCATAACCAGCAGCACGATAAGCATCACTCAACTGCTGCAACAACTCCTTTGCAGGAGGATTCTGGCTTGTAGCCTGTTTCTCTAAATCTATAATCGTGACATAAGCTTCCAAACCAGTTTTGTCAGGAATAAAGGCAAGATGTTTCTCAGCATCAGCTACACGGGCAAAGCCAAGGTAAGTCTTAACAAGACTTGTATTTGCAGCACGCTTTTCTTCGTCAGAACCATCGGCAGATTGCTTCAGCCATGTTGAATATTCAGAAACCCTTGCCTGCACTTCTTGCAGTCTTGAAGCATAAGCGCTCAATTGTTCTTGAACAAATTTAAGCTCTTCTGTAACAGCCTTATCACGATGAACATCTGCAGCTTTAAGAGTTTCCAAAGCAGTCTTTAGCCTGTCGTTAGTACCATCTTGAGTATAATCAGCCAAACTATTCAACACATCATCCAGCTGTTTTGAATTTCTTGTGAAGTACGCTAACAGTCCCTTATCGTAAGCCTGCCTTAAACCAACAATTTTTTCCTTTGTATCTTTGATGGCTTGTGACTTATTCTGGTAATCGTCCGTGCCAACAGCAGCAGCCTCAACTCCAGACAGACCAGCAGAGGCTTGATCGAGCGTATCTTCCAGAGTGCTAAATTCTGCACGGTTAAAGAACTTCTCAGCCTTCAATTGTTCATCCAATTTAGCATATTCAGCTGTAACTTGTCCAAGCATTTCTGTCATGCCCTGGAATCTCTTGATGTGGCCCATGCGCGTTACAATCTGAGACTTGGCATCCTTGATCTTGGAGGCGAGCTCTTCTGCACGCTTTTTCTGCTTATCTGTAACAGCAATCTTGTCAATAAACCAGCTAATCAAATCAAGCCCACTGTTGGCTTCTGCATAATTGCGGTCCCCCAGCAACTGTTGCACAACCGCATAAAGCGAATTGGCAGCATCAAACCTGATGTCTTCAAGCATTGGCCTGTATTCCTCGGACAATTTTGCCTCGGTGACAAGCACCTCTTCAAGAGAAGAACGCGCAGCAGCAAAGTCTTTCTTTTCCGCCTGATCCCTTGCCGCGAAATAACCAAGAGACACTTTATCCAAAATCTCAAAATTCTCAATCCTTGAATCAAGCTCATGAACTTTTCTAGCATCAGGATCAGACTGCGGCCTATCCTTCGTGTACTCACCTGCCTCGCCCAATTCTTTTCGCGCCATGGCGTAATCCTTCTTGCTGATTGCTGTAGCAACAGCCGCAATATCATCGTTAAATGCCGTTTTTGCTTTTTTTGCCGCTTCTTTTTCTTGGTGACTGTCATACAAAAAGGTTCCAATCAATACCGCTGCAGCAGTTGCCATTGTCCCGATTACTGAATATTTGGCTACATTCGACTCCATTTGCAGGCCCTTGGCCTTGATACGCCTTTCTTCAAAGTCCAGCTTACCTTCAATGGATTCAATTCTTTCATTTGCCTCGGCCTTCTTGCTTCGTTCTGTCTGTTTCTCGAGATACGATTGACAATACTTAAGAGCTTGTTTGAGTGTTTTCTTTCGCTTCTTGACGCCCTTGACATCACGCGAGTAATTGCTTGCCAATGATTCGTATAATCTGCCGATTTCAAGCTCGGTGGCATTTCGACCTGCACGTGCAATATCCTTTCGGATTTTTTTAATTGCCTGTTTTTTGCCCTTTTCATCTTGTTTTGATGGTTCCTTATAGCGTTCCAGCTGGCGCTCCATGATGTCATTAAGTTCAACAAGGGTCTCATATGTAGTGCTTCTAAATCTGGAAACTTTGCCAATCATCCTCATCACAACATCTTCCAACTCTTCAGAAACATCAGGATTCAACTCCCTGACCCACTTCCAATCACGGTCCTCGGCAAGTTCATAGATAACTGAATCGCTTGTTGTTGCGGTAGGCGGCGGGCTGCCTGTGAGGAAATGATAGAATGTTGCGCCAAGCGAGTAAAGGTCAGATTTAGGAATAAATGTTTCACCTCTCGCTCTTTCGGGCGACATGTAATAAGGCGTTCCCATGACAATGTTACCCTCGGTTAATTTTTTCGCTGACTGCGAATCAGAAGGGTCAGTCTTCTGGGCTATTCCAAAATCAATAATTTTAACGTCATTATCTTTCGTAACTAGAAGATTTTCAGGTTTAATATCACGGTGAAGAATGCCTTTTTCATGAGCGTGAATCAAACCTTCAAGTGCTTCTTTAATCTCGTAAGTTGCCTTTATGATTGATGGCTTTCTTTCATCAAGCGGAACTCCTTCGATGAATTCCATCACAGCGTACACAATATCACCAATACGGCCGCTTTCCATAGTTTGGCCAATGTTCCCGTGGCGGAGCTTTCTGCAAATATCTATCTCCTGTTGGAAACGTTCAAGGAAGTTTGGATCTTGCTTGGCTCTCTGACGAACTTTATCATTATCAAGAATTTTCAAGGCGCGCTTGACGGCCAACTTCATATTCCCGCTTTTGGCAGCACGTTTTATATTGGGATCAAGTCTTCGATCAGGTGCGATAAGCTCAATCAACTTGCAATCCTCACCATATAATTTCAAACACTCATCATCTGAACGAGCCTTGGTGAGGTTTTCAGCAAACTCTTCCTTCAATTTACCTGTATAATTGCGAATATTTTGCCTATCTTCTTCTGTAAGATCACCATCATGCTTTACTCCCGCGATTGGTCTAAGACTTTTGCGCTCACCGCTCAACAGCTGTTCTTCAAGATCGGCGTATGGATTAAGCCAGCATTCAAAAACAGTGGCCGTGGCTCCTGAGTCAATTTTCTGAGTAATCGTGTACGAGCCAATGGTTTTACCGATAAAATCCTCCAACATTTTAATCAAGCCTCTCTTGCGCCACAAACTTGTTTTTCAGCCCAAGGCTCTCCATTTTTCTGCCTGTTGCTTCCCAGTCAATTCCGCCAACACGCTGGATGTTGACCTTCCATTTTTTGCCATCGGTTCTCAAAATAGCGTAAGTTGCTTGTTTGGACCCGTCACGGGGAATTCCGACAGAGCCAACGCCAACAAGCACTCTTTCCTTGCGGTCCTCGGGGTTATAAACGCCTGAAAAGTGAGAATGACCGTAGAAGATCATATTGGTGTCAGGCCAGCGATCATCCCACCTCTCAAAAATCTGATCAGGAGAATACTTTTTCAAAGTTTCATCATAGTGCGGATTTCTGGGATCAAGCACATAAAAACGGTTGCCAGGATCTATTGGATTGTCGTGAACAAGCAAAACCTTGAACCCTGGTGATTCGACGGTCATTGAAGGTTTCCATGCTGCAATGGTATCGAGCATGGTTTTTCCTTCAGCGATGTGCTTGGGCTTTCCCGAAAGCTTAGTGCGAATCTTTTCAGCCTCAGGACTGTAAAGTAGAATGTTAGCGAGGCGGATACCGTAATCCTTTCGTGACTCAAAATTACCGGGTTTTGGAAGATCTAGGCCAAGTCCTTCACGGAATTCTTGCTCAAGAAGTTCTGCCTGTTTAGGTGAAAGGACCCGCTCAAGAAGGCTAATAGTGTAATCCTTGGCTTCTATGAGTTTTCCGAGCGGCTTGTCTACTCCAAATATTTGTCTAACAGCCCAATAAAGTCCCTCTGCAGCACCCTCGCCTCCCTTACCCAAAAGGCTCAAATCTACCTTTGGATATCTAACAACGTCCAAAACACCCTTCTCATGATTACCCTGAAGATTGATACCACAATTGTGAACAGCCCACTCAAGACACTCCCTAGTCTTATGACAATAACCAATAACGTCGCCCAAGCACCAAATTTCGTCAACATTTTGAGAAGCGATGTCTCTAGCAACTGCATCAAGCGCATCCAAATTCGAATGTATGTCTGATACTATGGCTATTGTCTTCATGGCTGTTCACCGCCAGCTACCAAGAATTCCCCTTTTAACTAATAAAAATGGTAAAGGCGATTTGCTATATATAACTTTTGCAGTTTAGTTTATAAAGCTTTCGGCTTATTTACTACTGAGAAGTTATTACATTACATGCTAAATCCACGAACCAAGGCAGTCAAAACCCTTTCGGGATTTGGCGCATTGTCAACCGCGTTCGCAACAAGAAAACCCTTGGCGCCGAGCTTCAAGGCGATCTCAACATCCTTTCTATTATTCACACCCGCGCCACAAAGGACCGGAATATTTCTAATCCTGCTTGTCGTATTGGAAACAATCTCGGGTTTAGCCTCAGCAACAGAAACCTTTCCGGCAATGAGCTCAGGAGGCTCAATAGCGATCATATCCGGTTTAAGCTTCGCAACTTTAAAGGCAGCTGCAGGAGTATCAGCGCAGACTATGGATAACATTCCAATATTCCTCAATCTTTCAACAGTGGCCTTAATCGCCTCGAAAGGAAGCCGGTGTTCAGAATGATTAACCAAGCTACCTATCGCGCCTGCCATCTGGACGCTTTCAGGTAAAATCCAGCCAGTGTGCTTGCCAAAATCAATCGCATCAACATGCTGGGCAAGAACAGGAATACTTACGTTTGCAGCAACTGCAAGAATATCGGCAGGCTGGACTGCAACAGCAATATTTGCATTTTCTTTTTTGGCAACTTTCTCACAAATCTTGGCTAACTTAATTGCATTAATTCCAACAGAAGTCTCGTAAGCCTTGAAATTAATAATTGCTAACATAAGGTTAGAACTTTTGTTAACTTGTTTCTCAACTGATCCTCAGTCTGGAGGCCAACAATTCGGTCCACTTCCTCTCCATTGTTATAAATAATCAAACAAGGAATGCCCAAGATGCCTGCCTGCTGCGCAATATTCTGGTTATCGTCAACGTTTACCTTTGCAAACTTTATATTCTTCATCTCCAGGGATAATTTCTCGAAGGCAGGAGCGATCATCTTACACGGACCACACCAAGGAGCCCAGAAATCAACAATTACCGGCTTGCTGCTCTTCAATACTTCACTGTCAAAATTAGCTTCACTTAGTTCCATTTTTAGTTCCCATCACGTGCGTTTCAACTTCCTTGTTAACAGGAGCAGGCTTTTTCATCGGCTTGATGAGATATCGCTTAGTGTTCTTGTCCAAATCCAAAAAGTCATCAGCTGCCTCAATGGATTTCGCGCTCGCACTCTTGCCAAACGCAACAACCTCAACACGGCAACCAAGAGCACGCTTCAAATGCTCGATAAGCGGAACAAAATCACCATCACCACTGACGATTACTATGGTATCCAATCGCGGGGCAAGCTCGATGCAATCCATCGCAATCCCGATATCCCAGTCGCCCTTCTTCGCACCACCATAGAAAATCTGCAAGTCCTTCGCGCGCACCTCAAAGCCAATATGACTTAGTGCATCAAAAAACTTCTCCTTGTTGATGTCTTCAGTGCGGATAACGTAAGCCAAAGCGCGGACAAGAGTCCTGTTTTTGACAGCATCCTGCAAAATTACCTTGAAATTAACATGAGCGTTGTAAACAAAACGAGCAGAATAATACAAGTTCTGAACGTCAACAAACACTCCAACTCTTTGGGCCTTATGGATTTCAGTCATTCTCTCAACCTCACTTCATAACCACAAGCGCTGCACACAACACGATTCGTGCCCGGATCAAATGATAACGAAAGCTTTTTGCACCTAGGGCAGCGTTGCGGAGCACTTGGCGGAATTACCTCTTTTGGCAAAGCCATAACTATTCTGGGGCGCCTACATATAAAAAAGTATCGAATCAAGCCAGTATACTAAACAATATACTGGAGTACCAATATCTTTATAAAGGAACTAGCCAAAAAGCATATAAATCATATAGAGTGATGCGAAAAGATGAGTGATACAAAAGGAAGTAAACGAGCATTGTGCGTTGATGACGAACCATTCATTCGCGAGTTAGTAGAGCGACGCCTGATGAGCAGAGGATACGAAGTTATCCTTGCAGGAAATGCAGAAGAAGCTCTCCGCCACGTGAATGATGTCGACATAATTCTAACCGATTTAAACATGCCGGGCAAGGATGGATACTGGCTGATAAGCAGAGTGCCCCCTGGCAAAGCAGTTGTAGTAATGACTGGGCGATCAAGCATAGATGATAGAGTAAGAGATACTGCCGCGGCTGTTCTACCAAAACCATTCGAAAGAGAGGAATTCGACGCAGCCATGACAGAAGCAGAAAGGTATGTTGGGGCAAACGGTTACCAACCAGTCTGATTCTCATTGTTATTACTTCAAAGGAGTTAATAATAGATAAATTTATAAATATGCAATAGTGGGATTTGAGCATGGGCTACAGAATATTGTGCATTGATGACGAGGCAATCATACGCAGCCTAGTGGGGCGAGTTGTAGAACTTGTCAGCAGAGACGCCACTGTAACACACGCGGTGGACGGCGAGCAAGGCATACAGGAATACGAACGAGCCAAATACGACCTTGTAATCACGGATTACAGCATGCCGAAAAAGAGTGGAGCAGAGGTAATCAGGGCGATCAGAGCTCACGATCCAAACATACCAATCGTGCTGATGAGCTCCCGCTTGGGCGTAATACCCGAAGATGTCCTGCAAAAGACTAACGCCCAACTTTGCAAGCCCATCGACATAGACGCCTTGGAAGGCATTATTCGCAAATACTTCAACGGTCATCAGTAAACATTATATATTGAACCAACAGATTTTTTCTTGTGGCGCGGGTCAATTTTTATCCAACAGACATCAATTACACTGTAAAAAACGGCAAGGCAATAATACAGCTATACGGCCGAACAGCTGAAGGAAAACAAATCTGCGTTCTTGATGAGAATTTTGAGCCGTACTTCTACGTAGTTGGAGGCATTAATCCAAAAGAAATTGAGAAACTAAAGCAAGAAGATTATCATGTTGTGCGCGTTGAAAAAGTCAGGAAAAATCTTAATGAGCACGAAATAGAGGCATTGAAAGTATTTGTCAACATACCAAAAGGAGTGCCGATAATAAAGGAGCTGGCAAAGGAACTGCCAAATGTTGATGGCGTATACGAGTACGACATTCTGTTCACGCGCAGATACCTGATAGACAAAGGAATAACACCGCTATCTCTAACACAAGTTGAGGGCAAAGAAGTACCGGCAGAAATAAAAGTGCCGTGCATAAAAGCAGAAAAAATAGGGCCGGCAGGAGAACAAACACTAAAGCCAAGAATGCTGGCAGTAGACATAGAAACATATAATCCAGAGAGCAAAATCGATCCCAAAAAACATCCAATACTAATGATTGGACTGCATGGAGAAAATTTCTCAAGGGTGGTTACGTGGAAAAAATTTGTGACGAGTGAGAAATACATTGAATTTGTGCCAACAGAAGCAGACATGCTGCAAAGATTTGTAGAACTGGTTGAACAATACGCACCAGACTTTATCATTGGCTACTTCACAGACGGCTTTGACTTCCCCTACATTGTGGAAAGAGCAAAAATACACAAAGTAAAGCTCAATTTAGGCCTAGATTACAGCAGCGTGGAAATAAAAGGAAAAACTCAATCAGAAGCAAGCATAACAGGAATAGCGCACATAGACGTCTTCAAATTTATAAGAAAAGTCATCGCGCGATCGATGAAAACAGACAGCTATTCGCTGGATGCAGTCTCCACAGAACTCCTCGGAGAACAAAAACACAAAGTTGACATGGAAAAATTTTTCCAAATCTGGGACAAAGGAGGAAAAGAACTCGAAGAATACTGTAAGTATAACCTGCAAGACTGCTTACTCACTTACAAGTTAGCAGAAAAAGTAATGCCTAACCTGATAGAATTTGTAAGGATTATCAGATTGCCGCCGTACGACATAAACAGAATGACGTTCTCAACATTTGTAGAATGGTACCTGATCAACCAAGCAAGCGCAAGAAACGAAATAATCCTAAACAGGCCAAACAGAAGAGACGAAATGAGCAGAATGGACGACAGAATAAAAGGAGCATTTGTCTACGAGCCAAAACCAGGATTTTACCAAAAAATAACAGTGTTTGACTACAGAAGCCTTTATCCAAGCATCATTGCGTCACACAACATAAGCAAAGGAACACTAAACTGCGATTGTTGCAAAGAAACACCCAATGTAAAAACAGAACGAGGAACATTCTGGTACTGCAGCAAAATAAAAGGACTGTTCAGCACAGTGATATCAGATTTAATATTAAGAAGAGCAGAACTCAAGAAACAAATCAAAACAAACAAAGACCCGTTGCTCGCAGCAAGATCAGAAGCATTGAAAGTTTTAGCAAACAGCTTCTACGGCTACATGGGATTTGCACCAGCAAGATGGTACTGTATCGAATGTGCTGAGAGCACAACAGCATGGGCAAGATACTACATCCACAAAGCAATAGAAACAGCACAACAAACAGGATTTACAGTATTATACTCGGACACTGATAGTTTATTCGTCTTACTAGAAAATAAGACAAAAGAAGACGCACTGGCTTTAATGGAGAAAATAAACAAAGGGTTACCAGGCCTCATGGAATTAGATTATGAAGGCCATTATCCAGCAGGAATATTCGTTTCATTGAAGGCAGGAGAAGGCGGAGCAAAGAAAAAATACGCCCTAATTGATGACAAAAATAACATCAAAATCAAAGGCTTTGAAAGCGTAAGAAGAAACTGGAGCTTCATCGCAAAAGACGTTCAAAGAAAAGTAATAGAAATAATTCTGAAAGAACACGACGCGAAAAAAGCAAAAAATTATGTCAAACAAGTGGTTGAAGACATGCGAAAGAACAAAGTGCCGCTTGAGAAGGTTGTAATACATACAGCTTTGTCAAAAGGAACAGGAGCATACTCCTCAATAGGACCGCACGTGGCAGCAGCACAAAGAATGGAAACAAAAGGAATAACGGTAGGAGCTGGAAGTCTGATCAAGTATGTAGTTGTGAAAGGCAAAGGACTAATAAGAGAAAAGGTAAAACTGCCGGAAGAAGCCACACAAGAAGAATACGACGGAGAATACTACATACAAAACCAGATAATACCAGGGGTTGAAAGAATATTTGCGGTATTAGGAATTAATGTTGATGATTTGGTCAGCGAGACAAAACAGAGCTCGCTGGCAGGGTTCTAAGCAGAAAAACACTGCTGGAACTTGGTCCACAGGGGGAACTTCGATTTCTCAACCTCTTTTTCAAGCGACAACGCACGGCTTACAAGAACTCTTTGCGCTTCCTCACTGAACGCAGGATTCAGGAAAAAGTCCTGCCCTTTCGCTATCCTAAATGCATTAATAACATCAGTAAGAGAACGAGGCAAAGCAGGAGTCTTTCTTTGCACTGATTTCGGCAAATCATATACGTTCTGATCAACTGGTTTTCCAGGATCAGTATTGTTCTGGATGCCCCACAGGCCAGCCAAAACTATTGCGGAAAACGTCAGATACGGATTAGCTGTCGGATCAGGATTACGCGTTTCACCACGTTTGGCACTCCTATTATTAGGATCATAGTCAGGAATCCTAATCATCGCACTACGATTGCTCTTGGCAAACACTGCAAACACGGGCGCTTCAAAGCCAGGATCAAGCCTATCGTACGACAACGGGAACGGATTTGTAACCAGACACAAAGCAGCACTGTTCTGCAAAATGCCGCCAAAATAGTGCAACGCCAACTGGCTCATTCCAGCATACTCCTTTCCAGCCATCAAAGTCCTACCATTCTTCCACAAACTTGAATGAACGTGCATGCCAGAACCATTGTCATCAAAGAAAATCTTCGGCATATAAGTAGCCATCAAGCCGTGGCGCTCGGCAACATTCTTCGTAATATACTTCAGCAGAACAACCTTATCTGCCATATTCCTTAACGAATCATACCTTACATCAATCTCAAACTGGCCGTCACGCGCAACCTCATGATGCCCGCACTCAATTTCAATGCCCATGCCCTCTGCAATCAAAATTATTTCGTTGCGAGCATCCATCGTGCGGTCAATCGGCCGATCAGGAAAATAGCCCCGTTTCAACCCAACACCATGACGCAAAGACTCCTCGCCAAGAGGCAATCTTTTACCATTCCTGTCCAACACGGCAGGAGGACCCTCGGGAGTCTCAATAACGATTTTATTACCC
>CAZXKS010000014.1:13699-15766 GCA_964641265.1 uncultured Methanosarcinales archaeon
GAAATATCGAAAGTTCCACTAAAACTGTTCTTTCTAAAATAACTTGAGGAATAAGTTTTGGCATGCAAAATTCCGGAAAAATCAGTCATCTTCAAATTAACAAGCTGAATCCCACTCTTTTCCAAGAACTTAATAAAAGCTTTCGGACTTTCCTTTGCAGAATCAGGAACTGAATAATCCCATGCTTTTCCCATGCCAATTACCTCCGTTTTACTTATCCTGGGTAATTGATAAATATATAACTAATTGGTAAAAAACTGAACAAATGTTTACTAAAGAATAGAAGAGTTTAAAAGAACGTTCAGATTATTTAAGAAAAGATAGCTGTGGGTTAAACAAATGAATGTCGACAAATTAGACGAGAAAATAATTAATGTGCTTCTGGAAAACAGCAGGCAGAGTTACAGGCAGGTAGCAAAAAAGCTCAAGGTTTCTGTAGCAACAGTGATAAACAGGGTACGAAGGCTTGAAGAAGCGAAAGTTATCAAACAATATACAACATTGCTTGATTACGAGAAATTGGGTTATGATGTTGCAGTCCTGATTGACGTCAGAATTTCAAAAGGCAAACTCATCGAAATAGAAAGAAAAATTGCAACGCATCCAAATGTAGTGGCCGTGTATGACCATACCGGACCTTTTGATGCGCTAATACTTGCAAAATTCAAAACAAGAAAACAGATGGACCAATTCCTAAAACATTTACAGACATACGACTTTGTAGAAAGAACAGAAACAATGCTTGTGCTAAATATACTGAAAGAAGGGCAGATAAAAGTATAAAGTAGGCCAGCGCTGGATTTTTGCCCAAAAATCCAGAATTTAAATTTTATATAAAATTATAGGACTAAATATAAAACATCCAAGTTCTGTATAATATGTAACTAAATCTTAAGAGAGGAAGTAGTGAGGCAATTGAAGGGAGTAATAAACATGGAACCGATAAGATATTTTGACGCAGTTGAACTTGTGGAGCCACACTGCAATGGATGTCAGCACATAATACATTATGATAGAGATACGATTTTTGACAACAAAAAACAAATTCTAATGTGTAGGTTTTGCGGGTGTACAGTATAGAAAGTTTTAAAAAGCGTCTATAATACCCGCAAACCATGGGATTATTCAAATATCTATCACAAAATTGGCGAGAACAAGCATTTCCGATAGAATTGGAAAGAGCGCGCATGATAAAATGGAGACGCGAACCTGTTACAACAAGAATAGAACGCCCTACACGGCTAGACAGGGCGCGCGCCTTGGGATACAGGGCAAAACAAGGAATCTTCATTGTCAGACAAAGAGTAAGCAGAGGCTCCCACAGAAGACCAGACTGGTCAGGAGGCAGGCACTCGCACAACATGGGAGCAAGATTAAATCTAAGAAAAAACTATCAATTAATCGCAGAAGAAAGAGCCGGAGAATCATACTTAAACTGTGAAGTTCTAAATTCATACTATGTGGCGGAAGACGGCAAAAACTACTGGTACGAAGTAATCCTGGTAGACAAAGAACATCCAAGCGTGCTCGCGGACAACCGCACAAGCTGGATTTCAACGCAGCATGGCAGAGCCTACAGAGGACTGACAAGCGCTGGCAAGAAAGTAAGAGGATTACGCTACAAAGGCCTGGGTTCTGAAAAGACAAGACCGTCCAGAGGGGCATACCTGCGAAGACAGTAGAGGTGGGTTTTAATGCCAAAAAAGAAGGAAAAACAAGCAGAAGAATACGAAAAGGAAGAAGAAAAAGAAGAATACTTTGAGCCAGAACTTCCAAAAGACGAAGAAAGCGAGTACGAGGAAGACTTGGAATCTGACGGTGACGTTGAAGAGACAGAGGAGCCTGCTGCAGAAAACTGGTCTGATGAGTGAACATTTATTTTTTACATTATAATATAGTAGAGCAAATTAGCTAATTCTGTCGCGCAATTCAAGCAAATCAACAACATCGCATTTCAAACGCTCTGTTTCTAAATTCACCACTGACTAGTACTCATAAAGCGAAACCTTTATATAGAGGTAACGTATTAACCCCTCTTTGGGGGTATCAAAATCATGTCTAAACAAC
>CAZXKS010000014.1:15866-17317 GCA_964641265.1 uncultured Methanosarcinales archaeon
CCAGGATACTTCCAAGCATCACCAGAAGCAAGAGCAAGAGGAGCAAGAGTTCTAGCAACAGAATTAGGCATTAAAACTGACGAAGCAGTTGACAATTATCTTTCTACAGAACAGTTAAAAGTCGAATCAATAGAAGACATAGAAAAATATGAAACCCCAGAATCTCTAAAAGAAATTGTTGATACAACATTCAAGTCAACAAGCAAAGAAGCGAAAGCATTCAATGCACTAGACAAACAAGTCGAGCTTATAAGAACGCTGTTTGGGAAGGCAAGAGTAAAGCGTGTAATGCTCAACGACCTGAAAAGAAACATCGACTACCAAGGATTCCAAATAGCCCCATTAAACAAAGATGAACTTAAGGAAGTAATAGACATACAAAATCAACTCGGAACTTATTTGAGAGGACTGGCATTCGAACAACTACAAGAACTTGACAAAGCACTAGGAGAAAACCCAGAATACCAAGCAATGAGGCAATTCAGGGATACTCTTCTAACAGACTTATACAGAATTGCAGTAATGCGTGGAAAAGTCAACCACCACGAATTCATGATAGAAATGATTGAAAGAATGAACCAAGACGCCTCAGCAATCCACAAAAGCCTAACCGGGCAAGACAGATATGCTGAAGGCAGAAAATATTTGGAACAATTGCTGGAAAAGAAAGTGGGCGATGTAATCGACCCACAAGGACTACTCGCAACAGAATTTGACGATCCAAAACAAACACTTCAAGAAGTCTACCAAACAATTCTAAACGATGTTTGGGAAGAAGCACAATCAATGGGAAGAAAAACACGGCACAACGTGTCAAGATTATACGGACTTGCAAAAGCAATAGCAAGTGATGCACACAAAGCAAGAAAATATGTAACACAAGAAGATATAGAGGAAAGCGAGTTAACAGAAGAAGAGCAGATCAAAGAATTGAGCCAAAAGCTGAACGATGAAAGATTCATCGCAGTAAAAAACGCAATAGCGAGCGACATAGCAGAAAAATTCATTGACGGAATACCAGAAGAAGAAGGACTAGGCCTAGGCTACAAATTGCTAGGCATGACGCCAATAGGAGGTCCAATCATATTCTTTGACAGCATCAGACCAGCAGTAAGCCTGGACGACTATGAGCCAAAAGGAAGCCAAAACGCCGCTTTGAAAGAAACACTGGAAGAAGCTGCACGACAAGACTACGGAATGAGCCTGGGTTACAATTGGAAAGGAAACACAGCCCCATTCATCGTTGATTCTGTAATAGGCGGAATAGGAACAGCAGAAGCTTTAGGCGGACTTGCGGGAGGAGGCTACTTGGTTTGGAGAGCAAACTGGCCTGACAACTCAAAGAGAGCAAGCGCACAAGCGACACCACCAGGCCAAGCGCCAGTAGGCGGCGGCGGCGGAACTTCAGGAGGAATCAAATGAGAAAAATATTCCTCGCACTACTCGCACTT
>CAZXKS010000014.1:17417-21293 GCA_964641265.1 uncultured Methanosarcinales archaeon
GGATTTGTTCCATTGGAAGGAAGGCACAACTGGCACACATTCGGACAACCAGGACTAGGAGCACCACAAACAGAAACAAACCAATTCTACCAACTGCAAACAGTATGTAGGGCAGTAGTCAGCCAACTGAATTTTGTAAACGAATTACAGCCAAACGTACCACTAGTTGTTAATACTACAGCAAGGCTAGACGCGCAAACAGCAAGCGCATTCCAATTAACTAATAATAATGTAGGCTATGTGCCACCAGAATTCAAACAAGAACACTATGGCGCAGACACAATAGTCAAAATGGAAGTTCTGCAGTCAGGCGTTCCTGTACACAACCAACAGCAAGAATTCACAGCAATAAAAGGCAACGCGCTTATTGCAAGCAGTTCTGTACCGGTCCAATTCAAATACCTGCCAAGCGGAACCGGAAGCTTTGTAGTCAAAGTAACGGCACAAGTCGTAGACGGCCAGTGCGCATCATGGGAAGATGTTAACGCACAAGGCAACTTTAACGTTCTATCTGCACAACCAACAAGCCAGTTCTACACAATACTCAACAGTTTGACAGTAAACAACACATATCCAAAAGTAGGAGAACAAGTACTAGTAACATACAACAAAATAACAAACCATGCAAACGGAGTACTAGGACCATTAACACCAGTACAAACAGACGCTGACTACATAGTAAAGAACGGCGCTTCAACATTACTAAGCACAACAACTACACTGTTCGCAAACCCAGACGCAACAACACCAGTCACATACTCATTCACATTCACACCAACATCAGCAGGAGTCCATACAATAACAGTAAAAGGAAGAGCCAATTCTGCACTAACTGTAACAAACCCAGAAATAACAGACGAAGAAAGCATGCAGCTAACCGTTTATGGACCAAGCACACACAAAGTAACATTCAACGTAAGAAACGCAGACACAGGAGAAGGCGTACTTAACGCGTCTGTAACACTAACAGGCATAGGAACAAACCTGACTGACAGCAACGGAAAAGCAACACTCAGCTCAGTACCAGAAGGAACATACACATACACAGTAAGCGCGTTCAACTTCAGCACAAAAAAAGACACAGTAAAAGTAGTATCTGACCAAACAATCTCTGTAGTATTGCACCCAGGAGAAAACGCAACGGCATCAAACACGCCACCATTCATGAACCTGCCAAGCACACTACAAATACAAGCAGGCACTACAGCATCATTCAACTATTTTGACTACGTACAAGACGACCAAGACCAGGACAGTTCACTGAAGTTAACAGTAACAGGCGGAAACACAAGCATATCAGTTGACATAAACTCAGATGGAAGAGTAACATTCATACCAGCAACAGGATTTACAGGCACAAATACAATCACATTCAGATTAAATGATACGCAAAACGCAATTGCAACAGACAGCATAACTGTAACAGTAGCCGCTGCTGCAGGAGCACCAACATTCTCACCACTGCCACAAGTCATAACACCAGAAGACACAGCAGCAGTAAGAGTAATGAATTTGAGAAACTTTGCAACAGACCCAGACACGCCAGCAGCAAACCTAATATTCACAGTAACTTCAATAACACCAAGCACGCTAGCAACAGCACAAATTGACTCTGGTCAATACTTGTCAGTATTCCCAAGAGCAAACGCAAACGGCGCAGGAACAATAACAGTAAACGTAACAGACGGTGTTAATTCTGCGACAGGAACAATAGCATTGAACGTAACACCAGTAAATGACGCGCCTGTCGTAATCTCAATACCAAAAATACCAAACCTCAATGAGAGTACTAATTATACTTTGAATCTGTCGCTAGTATTCTTTGATGCAGACAACGACCCATTAACCTTTAACGTCACGCCAACATTTAATGTTACATTTCTCATAAGCAATTCAACCCAAACGATAACAATAGTCCCAGACTTCAACGTCTTCGGAACAAGAACATTCAACGTAACAGCAATAGACCCAAGCGGTTTGAGCGCAAAAGCAACATTCACACTATTCTTGAATTTTGTAGACGATGCACCATTCCTAAACATGGTGATACCAAACATACTGACATTTGAGGAAATACCAAACAGCATAGACTTAACACCATTTGAAAACGACCCAGAAGACGGGCCAGGAGCAAACAATAACAATCTAACCTGGAAGATGCAACTCGCAAACCAAAGCAACCAAACACTGGTAACTGCATTTAACCACGCATTATTTAATGCCACAATAACCACGGCAACAGACTTCCTGCTAATACAGCCAAACGTCAACCAGACAGGCTTACTGGACATTATACTGTTCTTGTTTGATGCAACAGGCAAGAATGTGTCACAGAATATTACAGTAAACATAACAAACGTAAATGACGCGCCAGCATTTGTCAATTTAAGCAACCAAAACGCACAAGCAGGAGTATTGTTTACCTACGACGTAAACGCAACAGACAGCGACCCAACAAACGATACTTTGACATTCAGCTCAAACAGCACAATATTCACAATAAACAGCGCAACAGGCTTGATAAACTTCACACCAAGCACAAACGGAGTATTCCCAACATTGCTAACAGTCTGCGACAATTTCAACGCATGCAGAAACGGCACATTCACTCTAACAATAAGCGATACATTGGCACCAACAGCAGGCAACCAAACAACGCCACCAAACCCAAGCGTTTACGCGCCAGGCGCAAACTACACGTTCAGCATAAACTGGACTGACAACGGAAACATAACAAACGTAACATTCCAAATAGGAAGCATTACAGTAACTAATGTCACGCAAACTGGAACACAATACGACGCAACAGTTTCAGATTTGGCAGCAGGCAACTATACATTCTCATGGACAGCTCGCGATGGCGCGAACAATGTCAACATGACAAACACGAGCAACTTTATTGTGTTGCAAGCAAACAGCTCGATGGCGCTTACATTGAACGGAACAGCAAGCAACATAACAGTCGCACAAAACGCAGTAGTACCAATAACAGCAAACCTTACTAATACTACAGGAACAGTTTCAACATTTAGAAACGGTACCCTCTTGGGATCAGGAGCATCACCATTTACAGTCAACCAAACATTCCCAACAGCAGGATTATTCAACATAACAGCAACATTCGCAGGAAACCAGAACTACACAGGAACATCACAGACTTTGTTCGTAACAGTCTCTGACACAACTGCACCAGTATTTGGAACACAGACTGCAAGCCCAACATCTCCAGCAACCTTTACATCATTATACACATTCAGCGCGGTTGTAACAGACAACGTAGCAGTAAGCACAGCAACATTTGAACTGGATAATTCAACAAACACAACTGCAACACAAGTCGGAAACACAAGCACCTATCAGGTGAACTTAACTTCATTATCAGTAGGCAACCACACATTCAGATGGTATGCAAGCGATGCAGCAGGCAATGTAAACAGCACAACGCCAACAACCTACACGGTAACAGCAGGAACAGCTGTGATAACGCTTACAATAAATGGAGTAAGCGGAGCAACATCAGCACAAGTCAATGACACAGTAACGATAGTAGCAAACGTCACAAACCCAGCAGGCGGACCAGTTGAAATATACACAAACGGAACACTTGCACTGAACAGCACAAGCTCTCCAGCAACACACGTCACAAGCTTTGCAAGCACAGGAACAATACAAATCACAGCAGTATTCCCAGGCAATGCAAACGTGTCAAACGGCAGCATAACAAGATTACTCACAATAACGCCAATCATAATGCAGTCAAACATCACACCAGCAAGCGGAGCAAGCTTCAACTACAGCACATTCATACTAGCACTTGATACAAACGGCGCAACAACATGCAGATGGAGCTTCAGCGACGTAGCACAAGGCAGCATG
>CAZXKS010000015.1:0-1119 GCA_964641265.1 uncultured Methanosarcinales archaeon
TGTGCGGCTATTCCCCAGCTGTCATACCCTCTGTAAGATAGTGCTTTGAGCCCTTCGTGTACTATTGGGGTTCCGTTTCGTAGTCCGAGATAGCCCAGAATTCCGCACATGTGCCTCAACCTGCCAAGTATTCCTGGTACAGCTCGCTTTCGTCGTATGTTTCTTCCATGCTCTTTCTGAACGAAAGTCTTATATATAAGCATTACTAAAATATTTTTAGTACTACTAAAAAACATTTTGTAGAAGTCCTATGTTAGTCGTTGAAGATCGCAAACAAACGCTTGTAAGCTTGCCTGCAAAGCCCTTGTCTGAGAAGCAGATTAGGGCTGCCAGCTCTTATTTAGCTCAACGTATACTGAAAGAACTAGCCTCCTCTCCAACTTATCCTATGGCGCTTGCTAAGCGTTTAAAGATGCATGAGCAGAAGATCTATTATCATATTCGCAAGCTTGAGCATGTAAATCTTATTGAAGTCATCAAAAAGCAGGATGTTCACGGCACTACTGCCAACATTTATGCTCCTACAGCTCCTGCTTTTGTTTTTGCTTTAAAAGAATTTACCGAAGCGCATAAGGTTCCTGGAATAAAGATAAGACCTGATGAGTTCTTGTCTCCAATCATTGAAAATAACGAGCTTAATGGCGTTATTATTGTGGGCTCTCCTGACCCGCATGGTCCTGATATGGCTCGTTCGCGTGATGGTTATTATGGAATTGATTTAGCATTGTTTCTTGGCACTTTTTTGACTCATTTGGATGATTTGAGCGTTCGCCTGGATACAGAGGTTCGCTCTGAGGATTTGCAGAAAAACCTCATTCTCATCGGCGGCCCTGTTGTTAACATTATCACGCAAAAAGTTAATGATAAGCTTCCTTTGCGGTTTGATAAAGAGAAAAATTGGGCTATTCAGAGCACTGTTTCAAAAAAAACCTATCATGCTGATGAGTGCGGTATTATCGTCAAGGTAAAGAATCCTTTTAATTCTAAAAAGTGGATTTTGGTTGTTGCTGGCAAGCGTTATGCTGGCACGCGTGCAGTTACCTTGGCTTTCATTAAATATTTTAGCGAGCTTGCTAAGGGCAATTCTGTTGATCCAAGTGTTCCTGCCCGTGTTGTTGA
>CAZXKS010000015.1:1219-8954 GCA_964641265.1 uncultured Methanosarcinales archaeon
GCGAGCTTGCTAAGGGCAATTCTGTTGATCCAAGTGTTCCTGCCCGTGTTGTTGAGGGCCTTGACAGGAATGCTGATGGTATTGTTGATGATGTGAAGTTTGTGGAATAATGCGCGACATCGTGAAGGCGAGAGAAGAGTAATAAACATGCGAACGAAGTGAGCATGAATCGAATGCTTCTCGAGCCGAAACGAGGAGCGCCTTTGATCAAACTTTCTGAAAGTTTGATAGAAAACCTTTTTAACTTCAGAACTTTCTCTATTTTCATGTCAAAAGAGGTGTTTGCAAAGAAGGTTCAGTTGAAAGACTTTCTAGAACCTCTAATTATCCTGCCTTTTGGCTTTTGGGGCATTTATTGGTTTGAGAACGGCTTTAGCTGGCTTGTCGGCATTATGGGAGCAGTGTTGCTTTTCGTTATTCTTCCAGTATTCATCGTGTTTTGGGATAGAAAATGAAATGGCTTGTTATCGTGCTAATGTTGTCCGGCTTGGCTTTTGCTCAGTGTATAGAGCCAACTGACGGCATGGTGATTGCTGAGAGTGTGAATTTTTGTTCTAGCACTTATGATGTTCCAAGCGGCATTACGGTAACTGCCAATGGTATTGTTGTTGATTGTGGTACTGCTATTTTGCGCGGCGTTGTTGGCGAGAGCGAGATTGGCTTGCGTTTGGAAAATGTGGATAATGTCGTGGTGAGAAATTGCAATATTGTTACTTTCAGTCAGGGCTTGTATTTGAAGAACGTTACTAATTCTTTGATTGAGGATAACGCTTTTTTGAAGAATAGGATTGGCGTTCGTCTTTTGGATTCTTTTGAAAATACTTTTCGCGATAATAGTGATAAAAGCTTCCAGGTTGCCGTTTCTGCTATTAACAGCAAATATAACATTGTAATGCTTGGCAATAAGGAGATCGAGCGCGCTTTTTGTGAAGTTAATGCTTGTAATGAATTCCGTGATATGAATGTTTGTGAGTCTGGCGATTTTTATTGTAGCCAGAAGTGTTCTTTTGAAACCGATTCTGATTGTGCAAAACCTGCAGCTCCTTCTTTGGAGCCTTCGAAAGAGCCTGAAAAGACTCCTGTTGAGCGTGTTGAGGAATTGATTGAGGAGGCTGAAAGGGAGGTTAAGCAAGAGCTTGCTGAACAACCTAAAGGTATGACTTTTGTTCCTAAGCAGAAATTGCCATTTGGAACCAAAATTATTGTTTATGCGATTTTATATGCGATTGCGTTCATTGTCATTCGTACTAAAAAGAGATGAAGTATTTGTTGTTTTTGCTGTTCACGCCTGCTGTGCTGGCGTGCGTTGTGCCTGAGGACGGCATGAATATAGCCAGCTCAGTCGAGTTTTGTTCTGATGTTTATTATTTGAACAAGGGGATTTCGCTTTCTGGTCAAAATATAATGTTGGATTGTAATGGTGCAGTGTTGAAGAGTTGGTCTGGCGGCAAAGGGATTTCTATTGAGCATTCTTCGAATGTTACTGTTGCTGGTTGCAGAATTGTCAATTATAATACGGGTTTTTACGTTCGTAACTCAACGCAGGTTTTCCTGACCGACAATCATCTTGTTCGCAACAAGGTTGGTACTCGTTTTGTTGTTGTTTCTGATAGCGCGACTTTTAATCATGATGTTAGTTTGTCTGCTCCTTTTGAGATTTTGGAAAGCAGGAATAATGCGATTTCGCTTACAAACAAGCCGGTAGCTGGCAAGTTTTGCAATGCTAATTTTTGTAATGAGCGGCGTGATGCGGTTTTCTTGTTCGTACAGCCAAGGACATCTATTCCGCAGATGCATTCCTGGCTTCTTGATCAGTTGACTGGCAGAAAGTCTGTTCAGCGTTTGTATGATTGGGCATTTAGCACTGCGGAAGTCTTTCAACATTGATAGCGGTTTGAGCGCATGTTGCCACGTCTCTTCCTGTCCAGATTTTGGGTGTTAGTTTTATTTGTAGAACTGGCGAGATTGCCGGGTTGTATGGAATTGATACTTTGACTGCATTTGATTTTAATAGAGGCTCTGTTAGTATGCTTTCTTTTACGTCTATGCCGTTTGCTCCGGCTATTCTTGCGTGGATGTTAAACAGGTCTGTGCTTGGCCCGTTGTCCATCCATAGTTGTATTGCGTTTGGTGAGTAGCAGGCTTGTGGTTGGCCTCCTATTCTTATTATTTCTATTTTGGCAGCATCACAGCCTGATTTAACTTCTGCTGTTCCTTGTACGAATTCTGCTTTTTCTTCTATGTATTCTTCTCCCCAGCTCATGACTAATGCTCCTAATCCAACTGAGAATGCGACGAGAAGGATGGTTGCTACTAGCGGAGTTAATCCTCTGCGAGTATCAAATAAGCCCATTTGTCACCTTTTTTAGTATAAATTGATTCGTTGCATTTAAATAGTTTTTGGTGTCAATAATTTAAATAATGGCGGAAGAAGAAGTTCAACAGTGCGTTTTCTGTCATATTGCTACTGGTAAGATTCCAGCAAAGAAGGTTTACGAGGACGATAAGGTAGCTGCTGTTCTTGATATTAATCCTGGCGCTCCTGGTCATTTGTTGGTTATGCCTAAAGAGCACGTTGCTATCATGCCTCAGATGTCCGAGGACCTTGTTGCTTATATTGCCATGATTGCCAAGCAGTTGAGTCATGCTTTGATTCGTGCTTTGAAGGTTGATGGCACTTCTATTTTTGTTGCTAATGGTGTTGCTGCTGGCCAGCGCGCTCCGCACTTTTTGTTGCACGTTATTCCTCGGAGTAAGAATGACGGTATTGCTTTGCAGTTGTCTGTTGTTAAGATTGATGAAAAGTCGTTGAAGGACGTGTTTGACAAGTTGTCTCCGGCTGTTGCAAAGCAGTTTGGCGTTGAGCCTAAGAGTGTGCAAACTGAATTTTTACCTAAAAAAGCAGCTCCTAAAGAGGCTAAGCCAGAATCGCCCAAGTTGGAGTCTAAAGAAGCCAAGCCAGAAGCGTCCAAATTGGACGATATTGCTAAATTTTTGACGGGTGGAAAATGACTGAGTGCGTATTTTGCCAGTTGATCCAGAAGAAGGCTAATGTGCTTTTTGAGGACGAGAAAATTTTTGCCATGCTTTCTGCCGAGCCTGCCGCGCCCGGCCATGTTGTAGTGCTGCCAAAAGCTCACGCTCCTATTCTAGAAGCAGTTCCTGATTTTGTTGTTGGCGACTTGTTCAAAGTTGCTAATAAGGTTGGTGTTGCCGTGTTTGAAGCGCTTGGCGCTCATGGCACTAATGTTTTGGTGCAGAATGGTCCTTCTGCTGGCCAGAGGCATAATCATGCTATGGTTCATGTTGTTCCTCGTTTTGAGAATGATAATTTGCAGATTGGTTGGAATCCGAAGCCTTCTTCTGAGGAGGAGCTTTCTAGTTTGGAGAGTAAGATTAAGGATGAGACTAAGAGTGTTGGCTTGTTTGAGTCTGAGAAGCCAAAGCCTGTTGAGGTTGAAAAGCCTAAGGAAATTACGAAGGAAGATTATCGTATGAAGGTGTTTAGAAGGATTCCTTAACGTTTCGGATTGCGCGACATCGTGAGTGGTGAGAGAAGAGTAGATAACCTATTTGCGAAGCAAATAGCGATCGAATGCTTCTCGAACCCGAACGAGGAGCGCTTTTGATCCTAACTTTCTTAAAGTTAGATATTGAAAAGTCTTGCCCTTAGTGTTTTCAGAATTACTGCAACGATTGAGAACATTGTGAGAAGGCCTATCATGACTATGAATTCTTGTTCTAGGACCATAAGCTTGCTTTTCTTTTAGTTCTTTTAAAACCTTTGTCGTAACAGCCGAGTTAAAAGAGCGCTAGAACCATGTTGCCAACTGCGAGTGTTGTTATGAATGCTGCAAGGAATGCTGGTGTGAATGGTATTCCGTATTTTACTAATATTTTGTCAAGCTTTTTTTGAGCGTACAATCTTTTTAGTAGGTTTACTTGTTTTTTTCCCAGGCCTAGTCTGACTGGCATCACGTGGGTCTTTCCTACTTTTACTCCGTGCACTAGCCAGTCTCCTTCTGTTAGTTTGTCTGGTGTTATCCATTTGTGCATGCAGCTGAGCTCAACTCCTTTGATGAATATAATTAAGTAGCATAATAGGTATGTTACTAGTGCCAATCCTATCAGCTCGAGTTGAAATTGTGCCATTACAAATGCTGCTATTATCAATATTGTTGCGCTGATTAAGCTCATTATTCTTAATTTTGCATAGGGTTTTTGGTGCATTAGTGCTCTGAAAGTTTTCCAGAAGTTTTTTGCGTTTTTTATTGCCAATCCCATGCTCCATATCAGTCCCCATGCCCCGCCGATAAATACCAGGTTAATCAGGAAGCTTGTTCCAAATCCGAATTTGTCTGCTTCGAATCCTATCAATGCTCCCATTGCCATTAGCAGCTTGGCATCGCCTCCTCCCCATTGTCCTGTGTAGAACATTAGACAAGCCAGAGCGAATGCGATGCCTAACCCTATTGCGCTTGATGCAATTGGCCACCAGCTCCATTGTTGCAGAGAAAAAATAAGATGTATTCCTATTCCTGCCGCAATTCCTGCATAGTTCAGCCAGTCTGGGACTTCTAACGTGCGGATGTCGACATAGGCTGCTATTAACAATACAAACAATGCGATTATTATTAGCACAATTGAAAGCATGTATTTTGATTGCAAATTCTTACATTATTAATGTTAGCATTTTCATGCAACTTAAACGCAACGCCCGTTTTGGCATATGCCTTTTACGACTCCTGGAACTGTTTTACAGTCTATTACTCTTGCGGCTACTGGTTGATATATGTTCATTCCAGGCCAATACCAGCCTGGAAATGTTGGTGGCATTCCACTACCTAGCCATGGTGTTGGCATTCCACTAGTCTGCCAACCAGGTGTGCAAAAGGTTTCTATAATCAATGTAGGGGTTACGCCTGCTGATATAAAGCCAAAGCCTGTTGATGACATGCACATATCGTGTCTTTGTGATGGAAATTGGCCGCCAAATAATATGGAGCCAAATCTTCTAGGATCAATTTGGTTGTCTGATTCTAAACATGAACAAATAGGATCGCTTCTGCAGTCCGAGTCATAGCAGTCCATAAAGGTGTCACCATCATTATCCTGATTATCAGAACAGATTCCAATTTCTGTTGTTCTACCATAAAGCCCATTTGGATTCGTGCAATCTGGATCGCTTTTGTCAATTGACCCGTCTGCGTCATTGTCTAGTTTATCAATGCAACTACCAATAATACTTTGCGAGTTACCTTCGGAGCAAAATGGATTGTTTAAGCAAAGTTGATCTGCGCAATCTGTAAAGCCGTCTTTATTATTATCTAGGCCGTCCATACAACCGTTTCCATTGTTTTCGTTTATAAAAAATTGGCAAATTGGATCAGTTGCATCAGTCAATCCATTTTTGTCGTTGTCGATGTTATCTTGACAAGCAAATGGCGATCCTAAATTCCACCCTTCTGTACAGTCTAAATTGAAGCAATCTGGATCGTTGCAGTCCATTAGTCCATCTAAATCATTATCTATTTTGTCGTGGCAAATGTTACTGTTATATATTTCGTTTGTACACGCCGGAGGTCCTGCGCATGTTGGGTCCCCACAATCTATAAAGTAATCGCCGTCATTATCTTTATTGTCTGCGCAATTATTGTAAGTGTTAGACTCTATGCAATTTTGTGCCTTTCCGCCACATCCAGTGTCGTAGCAGTCTGTTTTTCCGTCAAAATCATTATCTTTACCATCGTTGCATGATGTACCAGATGCTAAATATGTTTCGGGAGTTGGCACAGTGGGCGTTATTGGTTGAGTTGTTGTTGTAGGAGAAGGCGGTGCTGTTGGAATTGTAGGATAAACTGGTGTTGGAGTTGGGGCTATTGGCAGCTGATAAGTTGGCTGTTTATAAGATGTGGGGGCTGCAGGTCCTTGAGGTGCTATTGGCGCTTTCGGCATTTGTGGCGAATAGCTTGGTGGCGTTGGCATTGTTGATGGTATCCAGCCTTTCCCAGGATATTGCGTACAGCTTACAAGTAATAATGCAACAATTAGAATCAAAATTGTTTGTTTCATCCTCTTTCAAGACAATTATCGTTAATGCGTTTAAAAACTTTACCCCGCCACAAGCTAGATCTTTCGTCGAGAATTGCGCTACACGCGGAATACTATTATCACAGTTGCTATTATTACAATATTTATGCTCCAATACAATAATGCTTATTAATTTCTTTTCTTCTGTAAGTTTTTAATGTCGCTTAAAGTGGTGATGGATCCTGAGCAGAGAAGGCAGCATTTGAGAACGTTGCTGGATCTGGAGGGCTTGTTTGATGTTGACGAACAAGCCGGCACAGCTTATTGCCCTATTTCTTTGACATCAACTCCTGTAGAACTTAAGCCTGTTTTGGAAAAAAGGCAGAGAGAGCTTATGAGTTTGTTGGCTTCGGTTGGAATTAAGGCGTATGACCCTGGTTCTTCTGCCAAGTATTCTCCGGATTTGAATTTGGATGCTTCTCATAGGGAAGTTTATTTTTTTGATTCGGCCAGGGTTGCTTCTGGAGAGTACTTTACTGGGCATAAGCTTTTGCCTTCTGATGGACCGAGCGTTGAGTCTGAGATTGCTAAGCAGCTTGGCAAGAAGAGTGTTCTTTTTCTTGATAAAGCAATAAGGGTGTCGAGGATGATGCCTTCTCGTACTATTTATTTGGCGTATGATAATTTTGAAGTTCAGGCTGACAGGATAAGGCAGGTGTTTGAGATGCTGAAAGGTTTTGATACTGGAATGGGTTTGGTGGCTAATCTGCCTGTTTTGGTTGGATTTCCAAGGGCTGGCGGCAGCCCTGTTGATTTGGAGGATACGGTGTACAAGGAATTTCCTGAATTGCAGTTTCGTTATAATGGCAAAGTGCCTATCGTCAAGCTTAAAGCTGAGAATCCTGAGTTGTTCTATGAAATGCTAGTATAATTAGCCAAAGAAACAGGACAGTTCGTCGAGAATTACGCAGCGTCATCACGATCCATTTCGCGTGGCTTTTTTCGCCTTCGCAGTTCAGAAGTTGCTTTTTTAATTGTTGATCTAAGGTCGCATTCATATTGTTGTGGCGTGAGGGGTTTCTTTAGATCGTCTTCGGTTACACCGCTAACAAAATCTCTTGGTCCTGAACAATGATGGCCACCTTGATAAAAGGATATTTTTCCCCTGTTCAAATAAATTCCATAATCAACACTACTCCCGTTGTCGCTGAATTCAACTTTTCCTAACTCCAAGGAAACATGGCCGTGTCGTCTTAAAATGTCTGTTAGCGTTGTTGCTATTGGAGGTTTTGTGGTTGCAACGGCCAAGTTTGTAAGTTGGCGCCTAAGTGCCCGTAGATTTTCTTGTTGTTCTTTTTTCCTTCTTTTTTCTTCAGTAAGTTGCGTTTTCTCTTCTTCTCCGGTTTTTTGTTCTTGTGTTCTTAGAACTTGAACATATTGCTCTACAGCCGTATACAATCCTGCCCCAAATGGTTTGTTCCCCATATCATTCACCATTCACCTTTGACTATAAAATAATTATTGAACTTGAACATACATTGCACAGCAACCTTTATAAACCACCCTTAAACATTCATGATTAACCTATGATTAATGAAGCCGCAAAGACCGTCAGGTCTTTGGGGTTCCGATGAACAATGTTCGTCGAGACCGATAAGGCTGAATGAGGGAGATGTTCTCCTGGAGGATTCATATGGCAGATGAT
>CAZXKS010000015.1:9054-20493 GCA_964641265.1 uncultured Methanosarcinales archaeon
CCGATAAGGCTGAATGAGGGAGATGTTCTCCTGGAGGATTCATATGGCAGATGATGTAACACAAAAAGCGTTGGAAGCGGTTGAGGTTGCGAAGAATACTGGCAAGGTTAAGAAAGGTACTAATGAAGCAACAAAGGCATTAGAGCGTGGTACTGCTAAGCTCGTCGTTTACGCAAAGGACGTTCAGCCTCAGGAAATTATTATGCACTTGCCTGTTTTGGCAAAAGAAAAAGGCATTCCTTGTGTTCAAGTTAACAGCAAGGAAGAGCTTGGCACTGCTGCCGGCATTGGTGTTCCTACAGGCGCGGTTGCTATTATTGCCGAGGGCGATGCTAAGAAGATTATTGAAGAGTTGAAGTCGCAGTTGGGTTGAGAACATGGGTGATCCGAAGAACAAAGTTAAGGAAACAAATCCTTCAGAGTTTAAGGCCAAGCCTGCCCAGGCTGTCGGAGCTAGTTTTAGTTATGCAGTTCCTGCGCGTGTTGAGGAAGTTATTGGCAGGACTGGCACTCGAGGAGAAGCAATACAGGTCAGGTGTCGTATTCTTGAAGGTCGTGACAAGGACAAAATCTTGAGAAGAAACGTTAAAGGTCCTATCCAAAAAGATGATATTTTGATGCTCAGAGAAACCGAAATCGAAGCTCGACCTCTGAACAAGTCCGGTAGGGGTGGCACGTAATGGTTAAGTGCTCTTTTTGTAGGAATATTATCGAGCCTGGTACTGGCACTATTTATGTAAAAAAGGACGCGACTATTTTGAACTTTTGTTTGATGAAGTGTGAGAAAAACATGTTGAAGCTTGGCCGCACTGCACGTTATTTGAAATGGACTAAGGTTTATGAGAAGGGAGGCGTTAAGAAATGATTGAGCGTACTCTTGTTTTGCTTAAGCCTGATGCAGTGCAGCGCGCTTTGGTTGGTGAGATTTTGTCAAGGTTTGAGCGTACTGGCTTCAAGGCTATTGGTCTGAAGATGTGTTATGCTACAAAAGAGGTTGCCGGCAAGCATTATGCTGATGATGAGTCTTGGCTGACAAGCGTTGGCGAAAAAACAAAGAAATCTTATGAAACTAAAGGCATGAAGGTCAAGGAAGACTCTTTGACTATTGGCAAGCGTATCAGACAACAATTAATCGACTTTATCACCATGTCTCCTACTGTGGCTATAGTGCTTGAAGGCCACGATGTTATCAACAAAGTAAGGGTTACTGTTGGCGACACTGCTCCTAGCAAGGCTGCTCCTGGAACGATTAGGGGTGATTTGTCTTTTGATAGTTATGGCTTGGCAGATTCTTCTGGACGTCCTATCCAAAACTTGATTCACGCGAGTGATAGTCCAGATTCAGCAAAGCGTGAAATTGCTGTTTGGTTCAAAAAAGATGAGCTTCATCCGTATCAGCGGGTAGACGAAGCTTTGTTGTACAGAAAGGTGTAATTTATGGCTGTTCAGGAATCTCGTGTTGAGCGCATGCGTAGAATGTCTAAAGAACAGTCTACAATTAGAAATATTGCTACGAGCGCGCACATCCACCACGGCAAAACTGCGTTGACTGACAATTTGCTTGCCGCTGCTGGTTTTATGGCCGAGGCTGCTGCTGGCGAGTTGGACAAGGGCATGGCGACTTGGCAGCACGAGGATGAGCAAACGCGCTTAATGACTGTTGATGCTGCTAATGTTTCTATGGTTCACGAGTTTCAGGGCGCGGAATATTTGATTAATTTGATTGACACTCCTGGCCATATTGATTTTGGTGGTAATGTCACGAGAGCAATGCGTGCTGTTGATGGCACTGTTGTTCTTGTTTGTGCTTCTGAAGGTATAATGCCGCAAACTGAAACTGTTCTGAAGCAGGCTTTAAGGGAGCGTGTTAAGCCTGTTCTTTTCATTAACAAGGTTGATCGTTTGATCAAGGAGATGCAGTATACTCCTGAGCAGATGCAGAAACGTTTTGTTGAAATTATTACCGACTTTAACAAGCTTATCGAACAAATCGCTGAATCTGATTTCAAGCAGAAGTGGAAAGTTAACATTCAGGATGGCAGCGTTGCATTCGGCAGTGCACGAGATAACTGGGCTCTCAGTCTTCCTTTCATGCAGAAGAAGGGCGTCAATTTCAAGGACATACTTAAGATCTACGAACTTGTTGAAGAAGAGCGTGAAAAATTTATCTCTGAAAAGTGTCCGCTGCATGAAGTTTTGCTTGACATGGTTATCAAGCATTTGCCCAATCCCAAAGAAGCTCAAGTTTATCGTATTCCTAAAATCTGGCGCGGTGATATTGAATCAGAGTTAGGCAAGGACTTGTTAAGTTGTAATCCTAATGGCAAGATTGCTTTTATTATTACTAGAATTCTTATCGAGCCTAAGTCTGGCAGGGAGATTTCTGCTGGAAGACTTTACAGCGGTACTGTTCGCGAGGGCTTACAGGTCTGGTTGAATAACGCTAAGCAGCGGCAGAGAGTGTCAACTGTTTTCATGTATCAGGGCATTAAGCCCGAGATTATTGAAGAGGTTCCTGCTGGTAATATTTTGGCCATTGCAGGTGTTTCTGGTAATGCTGGCGAGACTATTACGCTTGAGCCTGAACATCCTTTTGAGGAGTTGAAGCACATTTTCGAGCCTGTGATTACAAAGGCTATCGAGCCTGATAAGCCTCAGGACCTTTCTAAGCTTGTTGAGGTTTTGAAGAAGGTTGCCAAGGAGGACCCTTCTGTTAAGATTGAGATTAATCCTGAGACGGGTGAGAATTTGTTGCACGGCATGGGCGAGCTGCACTTGGAGATTATTGAGAATAGGATTATTACTGAGAAGGGTGTTAAGATTAAGACTTCTCCTCCTATTGTTGTTTATCGTGAGACTGTCGCAAAGAAGTCTGAGATGGCTGAAGGAAAAACTCCTAACAAGCACAACAAGTTTTATTTTGTTGTTGAGCCTTTGGAGCCTGCTGTTCGCGAGCTGATTAAGTCTGGTGAGATTTCTGACGGTCGTATCAAGAAAAAGGATTTGGTTTTGCGTGAAAAGCTTGTTGCTGCTGGCTGGACCTCTGATGTTGCTAACTCGGTCAAGCATATTTACAATGGCAACATCATTCTTGATGACACGAGAGGTATTGTTCAGTTGCCTGAGTGTATTGAATTGGTTCTTGATGGTTTTGAGCAAGTAATGAATGAAGGTCCGCTTGCGCGAGAGCCTTGTGTTGGTGTAAAGGTTATTCTTATTGATGCCAAATTGCACGAGGATGCTATTCACCGTGGTCCTGCTCAGGTTTACCCGGCAATTCGTGAGGGTATCAGGGGTGCCATGATGACTGCTGGTCCTGTTATGTTCGAGCCTGTTCAAACCCATCTTATCGAGGCTCCTCTTGAGTTTACTGGTGAACTGACTAAGCTTGTGATGAACAAGCGTGGCCAAGTTTTGGAGCTTACCCAGGAGGGCAATCAAACTATCGTTAAGGCTAAATTGCCTGTTGGTGAAATGCTTGGCTGGAGTAGTGATTTGCGTTCCGCAACTGCTGGAAGGGGTAACTCTTCTCTTGTTGATCAGAATTTTGAAAAGTTGCCTACAGAGCTGCAGCCAAAAATCATTCAACAAATTGTTCAGCGTAAGGGTTTGACTTCTGCTATGCTTGGGGCTTAATCAGCATACTTTGCCAGCCATACTGTAAATGTTTCTTTGTCATACCTTATCTTATAATAATCGGGCTCTAGGTAGATTTTTGTTGTTTCGAATGGCAGTATTCTGATGTCTGGTCCGAATTTGCTTTTTATTATGAGCACGTAGTCCTTACGCGTCAGGTGTGTTTTGTCTAGGTTTATGCTGTATGCTGCTTTTGACGTCCATCTTACCGTACTTGAGCCCGGCCTTAATGGTTCTTCGAGAAACCTGTCGCTTGAAACTATTGTTTGTCCTGGGTATATGTGCGGGAAGGAGATTCTTTCTCTCCAGTCCAGTTCTTCTGATACTGAAGGAGGGTAGATCGTGGTTCTTGCCTGCACTAAAGGGAGAATCAATAGTATTGCGATAAGCCACTTCACCAATATTCACCTCTTTGCTTCAATAGTCCTAACAATCGTTCTTAATCTTTTGCCGTATCAAAAAAGTGACAAAGTCCTTTCAGTATACCTTTTCCCGTCTATAAAACCAAAACGTTTATAAACCACCTCTGGACTTTCCGTCTTTATATATCTGTACTCGATAAGGAGGGGTATCATATGCCAAAAGGAAAACCACGCTTAAATATAGTATTTGTTGGTCACGTTGACCACGGTAAGTCTACGACAGTTGGTAGACTGTTGTTCGATTCTGGTACTGTTGATGAAGCTACTTTGCGTAAGTTGAAGGAAAAGGCTCAGGAGCTTGGTAAGGCTGGCTTTGAGTTTGCTTTCGTTATGGACAGTTTGAAGGAAGAGCGTGAGCGTGGTATTACTATTGATTTGTCTCACAAGAATTTCCAGACTAAGAAGTTTGATTTTACCATTATTGACGCGCCTGGTCACAGGGACTTTATTAAAAATATGATTACTGGCGCTTCGCAGGCAGACGCTGCAGTGCTCGTTATCGGTTCTGAGGGCATTCAAGCTCAGACAAAGGAACACGCTTTCTTGTGTAAAACGCTTGGTGTTCAGCAATTGATTGTTGCTTGTAACAAGCAGGACTTGAACAAGTATGATCAGAAGAAGTTTGAGGATACCAAAAAGGCTGCTCAGGACTTGTTGAAATCTGTTGGTTACAAGATTGATGACGTTCAGGTTATTCCTCTAGCTTCGTATCCTGGCGAGAACGTTGCCAAGAAGCTTGGCAACATGCCTTGGTACACTGGTCCAACATTGCTTGAGAGTTTGGACAATTTGAAGGAGCGCCAGAAGCCAACAAACTTGGCATTGCGACTTCCAATCCAGGATGTGTACAACATTACTGGTATTGGTGTTGTTCCTGTTGGTAAGGTTGAGACTGGCATCATGAAGATTGGCCAGAAGGTCATTTTTATGCCTGCGCGTAGTGGAAAGGGCATTTCGGGCGAAGTTAAGACTATTGAAATGCACCATGAGCAGATGCAGGAAGCAGAGCCTGGAGACAACATTGGTTTTAACGTGCGTGGTGTTGAGAAGAAGGACATCGCGCGTGGTGACGTTCTTGGTCCTGCGGACAACCCACCAACAGTTGCTACTGAGTTCACTGCAAACATGATTGTTTTGAACCATCCGACTGTTGTTACGGTTGGCTACACGCCTGTGTTCCATATTCACACAGCCCAGGTTGCGTGTCAGATTACCGAGATTGTGAAGAAGATCAACCCAGCAACTGGCGAGACTTTGGCAGAGCATCCTGACTTTGTGAAGAACGGTGATGCTTGTGTTGTTAAGGTCAAGCCTATCCAGCCTCTCGCTATTGAGAAGGTTAAGGAGTTCCCGCCTTTGGGCAGATTTGCCGTGCGTGACTCTGGTAACACGGTTGCTGCAGGCATGTGTATTGACCTTGTGAAAAAGGCTTAAATAATTTTTATTTTACTTTAATGGTATGCAAAAAGCGCGAATCAAACTGGCGAGTGTGGACATCGATAAGCTCAATCAAACGTGTTCTTTCATTAAAGATATTGCTGACAAGACCGGCGTTGATATGCGCGGTCCTATTCCTCTTCCTACAAAGCGTTTGAAGCTCGCAACCAGGCGTTCTCCGTGTGGTCAGGGTACTGCAACTTGGGAAAGATACGAAATGCGTGTTCACAAGCGTTTGATTGATCTCGGTCTTGACGAGCGCGCTTTAAGATTGGTTATGCGCGTTCCTATTCCTGAAGGGCTTAACATCGAAATTGAAATGATCGATGTTTGATTCTTGCAAATGCCTGCTGAAAAGATAAGCATTGATAGTGCAAAAAAGGACAAGTTGTTTTATTTTGTAGCAAATGTTGTTGTGTTTAGGGAATCTGATAAAAGATGCTTGATTCTTAAGAGGGATGTAAGAGAAAAAGTGCATCCTGGAAAATACGCTGTTCCTGGGGGAAAATTGGAGTGGTCAAATCTGGATCTTAAAAACCCCACTAGAATGAACGGCGAAGTTATTGATTTTGAAAACGCGGTTGAAGCTTTATTGAAAAGAGAGGTTTTTGAGGAAGCAGGTATCAAAATAAAAGACGACCTTTTGTACGTTAACAGCGTTGCATTTGTTAGGCCGGATGGAATTCCTTCAATTTTGATAAAATTTGCCGCAAAATACGAGTCAGGAGAAGTCAGGCTGGAAAAAGGAGCGTTTACAGACTTTGCCTGGGTAAACCAGGACGAAGTAAAGAATTATGATTGCATTCAAGGAGTGCGGGAAGAAATAGCAAAAACAATCAAGTGCTTTTTGAAATGATTGATCTTATTCTGGTTTCTCAAATACTTTTGAGATAGATGCTTAAATAGAAGTATGCATTCCTCGTTTTGAAGGTTGTGAGGTTTTGAATGCATATGAATTGGCAAATAGTAGATCGGCCAGGTTTTTTGGGCAAGAAGCGTGATGAGGTTCAGGCTGGCTGGACTCAGAGATATGGCGCTGATAATTGGCGTATTGCATACCAATGGGGTTCGCAGATTATTTTGCGTCGTGAGGCTTTGCAGATTTATGAGGACGGTTACTACGAGTTTTTCAAGGGTAGTCCTGGGAAGCTTGAATGGCTGGTGTCAACCGCTTCTGATGTTTTTGATACAGCTCCTACTAACGTTCAGGCTGGTTTTGATTATGAACAGCAGGAAACTCCAAACAATCACATTCATGATGTTGCCATCAGAAGAGCGGTGTTGCGTTTGGGCAGAGAGTTTAGAGGCAATCATCCTATGCACGTTAGATGGACGGGTTCTGAAGGGTTTGAAATAAATCCTGGAGTTGTTCCTTTTCATTTGCCCCAGATGATAGTGCCTGGAGAAATACAGGATTATGGCGGCAAGGGCATTTGGTGGCGCCCTAATACTATTGAGGATTTCTACCAGAGGAATAAGGTTCTGCAGGTCAAGGAGGGCTTTGTTCCGCAAACCTAATAAATACGTACTTCTTACTTGCTTCTAGAAAGGGGTATGTTATGGAACTGGAAGTTTGCGAGGGTTGTGGAATGTCTGAAAACGTGTGCCGTGGTTGCAGCCAGTGCCAGGACTGCTGTTCTTGTTAGGTTGTTCTTGCTGATTATTCCGGCAGAAGAACCATCATTACCCAGATGATTGCTACGCCCAGTAAGAAAAAGCATAATTGTTGGAATGCTTTCTGGACGTTTCTTTCTTTATGTAATTCTGGCAGTAAGTCCGCGCTTGCGATGTAGATGAATCCTCCTGCTGCGAATGGAACCAGGAACGCGCTCACGTTGCCAAACATCGTGCTGAAAAAGTATACTGCTAATGCGCCAAGCACCGCACATAGTGCTGAGAGGAAGTTGAAGAATAGTGCTTTTCCGCGTGATAATCCGCCGAAGACGAGTATGCCGAAATCTCCGAGTTCTTGTGGGATTTCGTGCAGGACGACCGCAACAGTGGTCGCTATGCCAATTGGTATGCCCGCTATGTAGCTTGCTGCGATTATCATTCCGTCAACGAAATTGTGAACGCCGTCTCCGAAGAGGTTGAGCCAGGCAAATGGGTGCACTTTGTGGTGTGCGGCGTGGTGATGGTGATGGCCGTAATGGCAGTGATACCAGTATAGGAATGTTTCAATGATGTAAAAAACTATAACACCAATTAGTGCATAGACAAAAATGACTTCTCCGGTTTGTTCAAGCGATTCAGGAAGCAAGTCAAGGAATGCTGCGCCCAATAATGCTCCTGCTGCAAAGCTGACCAGTCCGAATAATATCTTGTCAAGGAGTTTGGGGCGTAGCCATAGTCCGAAAGCTCCGACAAACGAGACTAGGCTGACTAGAAAGACTGAGATTAGTATGTAGGATAAAACCATCAAGCTTTCTTGTTGACTTATATTTAAAAAGCTTTGGATTGCAAAAAAGATTAAATACTCCTTTGTTTCCTTGCTCATAATGAAAGAGGAGCTTGATATTGTTGATTCGCACGATAATTTGGTTGACAAGGCAGACCGTTCTATTGCGCACAAGAAGGGTTTGTTGCACCGCGTCGTTCATGTGATGGTCTTCAGCCCTGATGGCGAGTTGTTTGTTCAGCAGCGTTCTCTCTCAAAAGACATGTACCCTGGCTATTGGGAGGGTTCTCTTTCTGGCCACGTGATGTCTGGTGAGTCTTATAAGGAGGCTGCCGAGCGTGAATTGCATGAGGAGTTGGGTGTCTGTATTACTCCCAAACATTTGAAGGAAGTTTTGGAGTTTGGCTTGCATGATGAGAACGAGCGTGTTTTGGCCAAATTGTTTGTTGTGAAGGATTTTAAGGGAGAAGTTAGGATAGACCAGGAAGAGATTAAGACTGGAGAGTTTTGGTCTATGAAAAAGGTTGAGGCTGAGTTAAAGAAGAGGCTTTTTCATCCTTTGTTCAAGAAGGCCTTGGCTGAATTCAAGGCGATGAAAGAGACTTCTAGAGAGTTCGTGAAATTATGAAGGCTGTTGTTATTGGCGGTGGTACTGGAAGTTTTACTGTTTTGCGTGGTTTGAAAACTGAAGTTGATGATTTGACCGCTGTTGTTTCCATGTTTGATAGTGGTGGGAGTACTGGTTTGTTGCGGGATGAGTTTGGTATTTTGCCTCCGGGCGACGTTAGACGATGCCTCATCGCATTGGCTGACGAGAGTGATAATGTTTTGCGCCAATTGTTCATGTTTCGTTTTGACGAGCATAGTAGTTTGCAGGGTCATTCTTTTGGTAATCTTTTTCTTACTGCTTTGACTGAGATTACTGGCAGTGAGGCCGAGGCTATTCGTCAGGCTTCAAGGATTTTGCGCATTAAAGGCAGAGTTCTTCCTGTTTCTTTTGATAATTGTCATTTGTGTGCTGAGTTGGAGAATGGTTTGAAGTTGAAGGGCGAGAAGAATATTGACGTGCCTGCTCACGATCCTAACTTGCGTATTGTGAAGGCTTGGCTTGAGCCTCCTGCTAGTGCAAACAAGGAGGCTGTTGACGCTATTCTTAAGGCTGATTTGGTTGTTATTGGTCCTGGCGATTTATTCACTAGCGTTGTTCCTAACTTGCTCGTCAAGGGTATTCCTGAAGCGTTGAAGCGCACGAAGGCAAAAAAAGTTTATGTTTGTAATTTGATGACCAAGCCGGGTGAGACGCCCAGCTTTAAGGCTTCTGATCACTTGCGCGAGGTTGTGAAGTATGGTGGAAGTCCTGATTTTATTGTTTGCAATAATGCTAAGGGCAGTTCTGTTTTGCTGAAGAAGTATGCTGCTCAGCATCAGTTTCCTGTAATGGTGGACAAGGAAGAGATAGACAAAATGGGTATTAAGCTTGTTGCAGGAGACGTTATGGCTGCTCCAGAGCTTATTCGTCATGACAGTGAGAAATTGGCAAACTTGCTTGTGGGGTTAGTAAAATAATATGATAAAGGGGCTTGATGCGGTTGTTCTCATTGTTAAGGATATCACTAAGCAGAAGACTTTTTATCAGGAAGTTTTAGGATTGGAACTCGAAGCGGATTATGGTGATGCCGTTTTTTTTAAAGTTGGCCGGCAAAAGCTGGCATTATTCTCAAAATCACATCATAAAGAGGGAACCGAACGTTTGGAAGGAGCCAGCAAAGGTATTTCACATTTGGAATTTAGGGTATCGAAAAAAGATATGGACGAGCTAAGTAAGCGATTAAAAAGATTTCATGCATACAAGGATAACTATCAGGATTCCGATGGAAATTTGTTTCATTTCAATGTCGAAAAGTGATTAGCCTATTGTCGTTGTGAATTGTGTCATCCAGACCGCCATTCCGATAAGCGACAGTCCGATGAACAGTCTCATCCACCCTTTGTGTTTTGGTTAATAGCGGAACTCCTCCTTCGCATGGCTGGCATTTTTTCTTAGTTAAGTCAATGGTGGTCGCCATGGTTTTCCATAAGGTGTTTGATGAACGTGAGTGCGTACAAAGCTATTATGAGCACAACAAGGAAGCCAAGTGTGTATTTTGGCAGTGCCATTTGCTCGGCAAAGGTGAACTCGACCATCCAGAATGCAAGCACTAAGAGTAACACTCCGGTGAAGAGGCGCATCATGCCTTTGTGTTTTTGTCTCCAGGTTTCGAATTTTCTCAAGTGGATTCCTCTGCAGACTAAGAATAGTATTATGACCAGTGGTAATACGAATATTAAGTTGTAGATGACGAGGAAGTTGAAGTTGCTTACTGTGAAGCCTGAGAGGGACATGAGTGCCAGGACTGCGAGATAGACTGCGCCTGTGCATGGCAATTCGACGAGCGCGACAAAGACGCCGAGGAATGCTGAAGTGTACCATTTTCCTCCGACGTGCTTGACATATTTTTTGATGCGCTCTGCTTCTGATGGGAAAATGGTGAGCGAGATGCCTTTACCGTACCAGTAAAAGTCTTTGATTTCTAGCAATCCTGCTACGCCGACAAGGCCTGCGATGACATAATAGGATACTACTGAGAATCCTGCTAGTTTTCTGATGATTGGAAGCAAGACGAGTCCTGCTGCGAGGTATGTCAGAAAGACGAAGAATATGTAGACGAGCCCGTGTGCCAGCATTTTTGACTTGGCTGTTTTTGCCAGGTATGCCAGCATGAAGATTAGTACTCCGAACGCGCAGGGGTTTATGCCGTCAATTAATGCTGCGCCTACAACAATGGGCAGGTTTATCTCGCTCATTGTGTCAAAAACCTCCAGGTTTTTGATCACGATCGGATATTTGAAGTATTTTATTATTCATTTCTGCAAATCTCCGACGTTAACAAAATTCGCAGACTTTTTTCTTTGGTTTTGTTTTCTTTTTTGCCATTATGTACCTCTTTTTTAGTTGAACGTTATTAGTATTTCATCATCGTCTTTCCACACGTACTGGTCAAATTCTGTATTTGGCTCGTTGTTTACAAACATTCTTACTGTTCCTGGTTTGCCGTCTGGGCAGGTTTGGCCGTTGCAGTATTCTGCCATGCATCTGTCGTTGAATTTCATGTCCATTTCGTTCATAAACGTTCCAAGCTGTAATGGTCTTGTTTCTAGTAATTTTCCGCTTACAGGGTCGTATGGCAGTCTTTCGTGGAAGTGTATGTAATTTCTTTCTTTGTGGGTGTGCGGTCCTGCCAGCGGTCCTTTTTCCAGGGGTAGTTTGAGTTCTTTTCCGCAGAGGTCAAATTTTATTGTTGAGTGCATGTGGAATGTTTTGATGCATTTTCCTTCTGCACAAACTTCGAATTCTTCAACCTTTTCGGCTGTGCTAAGGTAATAATAGACTGAGTAAGCAACGTATCCTAGGATTATTAGGACTAACGCATAGCCAAGCCATACCCATGGGCTCTTCTTTTTTTCCCAAATGTCTTTTCTTGCCATCCTTAGATGCCTTAGTGTTTG
>CAZXKS010000016.1:0-6856 GCA_964641265.1 uncultured Methanosarcinales archaeon
TAGTATTACCAACAGTAACCTGGTGCTCCTGCATAGCCTCAAGCAAAGCAGACTGGGTTTTAGGCGTTGCTCGGTTGATTTCATCAGCCAAAACAATATTGGCAAAAACAGGACCCGGCTGGAACTTGAAATTACGCTTTCCAGAAGTCGTCTCTTCGATGATATAAGTGCCGGTAATATCAGACGGCATCAAATCAGGAGTGTTCTGAACACGAGAAAACTTCAAATCCAGCAACTGGGAAAGAGTCTTAATAGCCAAAGTTTTGGCAAGACCAGGATAGCCCTCGAGCAAGGCGTGCGAGTCTGCCAGCAAAGCAACACAAACCTCCTTAAGCACTTCAGTCTGGCCAACGATAACCTTGCTCAACTCGCTGAATACATAATCAAACGTCTTCTTGGCATCTTCAAGTTTCATATCCAACAACCTCCATATTATTTAGTATATAAATGTGATTGTGATACTCATGATTTCGTAATATCCTTGAAATACGTCTTAACAACAAACTTTCGTAAAGTTTGATCAAAGGCGCTCCTTGTTCGGATTCGAGAAGCATTTGATTCATGCTCACTTCGTTCGCATGTTAAAGACTCTTCTCTCATCCTCACAATGTCGCGCATTTTGTGTATCATGTCTTAGTAATCTCCTTGAAATATGTCTTAACAATCCTTTGGTGCTGCTTAGGAATCTGCTCCTCAAAGCTGACATCAGTAGTAGCCTTGATCTCAGGAGGAGGAACCTCTCTAAACCTCCTCTCCTCAGGAGGCTTAACCTTGCCGATATCAACATCGCTCAAGATCGGATTAATTTCCAGATCCAACTGCTGCTGGCCAAGCGCGGTAACACTCTTATCGCCCAAAATCTCGCTCAAATTCTGGCTTTCCTCATACTCCAACAATTCCTGATTGATATCGTACTGCTCGAAAGGCTTAAACTCCCGCAACTCTTTCATAGCAGCATTGAAATCCAAAAACTTCACATTAAAAGCAGCAGAGCCAATAATGATAAAGGAAATAACAGCCATAACTGTAAGCTCTCTAGTAAGCTTGCCAAAACTCAAAAAAGAAGAAGTGCGGATTTCCTTCATCTTCTGCAAAACTTCCTGATTCAAAGATTCCACAATCTCGTTTTGCTCCTTCAAATTATCAGCAACAGTAATCAACTGCTCCTTCAAAACAGGAAATTTCTCCTCGATCTTAGAAAAACTAACCTCCTTAACGTTGCCATAAGTATGAACCAAGGCATAAGTAAACGCTGGAACAAGCGCGTACCAGCTGGGAAAGGTGAGCAGCGTACAGCCAAGCAGTAAAAGAATATAGACCACGAGCGTATCCATCAGACTATTAAAAAGCACGATCTGTAAAACTGCCTTCTTGGCCTCCCTCAAAGCTAACGCGATAGGTTTTACTATGGGCATGTGCACAACGCCTTAGCGGTTAAACAGGAATCCCGCTCATCCTTGTAATCCTCACGCTTATCCTCACAAACATCCAACTCTGTAGTCAACTTGTTATTCTCGCCAGTCAAAGTTTTAATAACGTCTTTTTTTGCCTCAACCTCGGTTTGCGTAGAGCGCAACAAACCCTCAGTATCCTCAAGCTCAGACTCCAACTGTTCCTTGGAAGTCTCCAATTGAACCTTCTGAGTCTCTAACTGCTCCTTGGTCTCCCTAACTTCAGTAAACTTTTCACCAAGCTCTTCCTCGCGCTCGGCCTTCAAACTCAACTCGCTCTTAATCTTGCTCAAAAGCGCCTGCTGAGTCTCCAAATCCTTCGAAACAACCTGCAACTGCTGAATTTTCTGATTATACTCAGTATTAATCTTCTCAAAATTCATCTGGAAAAACACAGTAGCGCCAACCAGCGAAGCAGCGCTCAAAATAATCAAGAACAACAAAATCGTGTTTGCGTTTTTAGTTATAAAGCCCATTTCTCCATCACTCCTTGCGCACAATTCTCCTTATAAATATTTCGAGAAGGAACAAAATAATGGCCAATACCACAAACGGCTCACGCACATAATCCCTCGAATTAATAACACGCTTGGCCTTAGTCTTAGCATGCTCAACAATGCCGTCAACATCACTCGCGCTGAAAATCTTGCCACCAGTAGAGCTCACAATCTTTTCAAGCTCGGGACTCATGCCAAGACTCTCAAACTCAGCCTCATAGTTAACAGCAAAAGGAGCACCAGCAACCTCCTGGAAGCCAGCCTGGGTAGGAACAATACTTCCTGAATAAGTATCCTCATCAATCTTGTAAAACACCACATTCTCAGCTGAAGGAGGCACAGTAGACTTGATCGTGATCTCGGCAGGCTCGTTAAGGCGGGTGTCTTTTGCATCAATGAATGAAGAACTCTTACGCTCAGGATCACCAATAGCCCAATTCATGGTTCTCGCTATCAAACGAGAATTATCCTTGCCGAGCAAAGAACCAGCCCACTTGCTGCCATCATCAACAGAATAAGCAGCAATTCTTCCAAGACCAAGACGCCAAACAGTCAAAGCAGGCTGGCCAGTAGAAGTAGTTGCTAGCAATCTTGCAGCACCCTTAGGTGAGACTTGGTTATAACCATACAAAACAGCCTTGGGCTCAAAATTCTCAGTAATAAAATGATTCTTGTTCAAAATCACAAGCTCCATCTGACCAGACTCAGCATCTTGCTCGTCAACAGGGCCGAACAAGATTTTAAGCCTCGTCTCCTCTGTAGCACGGAAATAAATACCATTAGAAATCTCAGCAAGATCCATCATAACTTGTTCATCAGTAGTCGGACCAACACCAACAGTGTAAATCTTAATGCCAGCATTAGAAGCATACTTGGCCGCCTCATAAGCAGTAGCTTGAGACTGCGTTTTACCATCGCTTAACAACACAATATTCTTGCTGCCACTGAATTGGCTGAGCACGCCGATAGCCTTTAACAAACCAGCACCAATGTTGGTACCACCACCCCACCTAAGCCTTCCGATTAAATCTTCCAAACCCTGCTTGGCAAAAATAGGACTAGGCTCGCTCAACAAGTAAGCTTGAGTGTTGAACGCTAAAATGGCAACACGCGTGTCAACCTTCAAATTATTAATAATATCAATAGTTGCGGACTTGGAAAAATCAGCAGTGCTCTCAAAACGACCAAATGCAACGCCTTGCGAGCCAGAAATATCAATAATAATGGCAATAATAACATCACCCTCCTTCTTCTCAGGCGAGCCAACAAGAACAGGCAAAAGAGTTTCAAAAACCGAATTCTTATAATTGCCCTTGTCAAAAGAATTTTCACCACCAAAAACAACCATGCCATTCCCATCAGCAACAAAATCATTCAAAGCATCAGAAACAACATCAAGCTTGTCAGCAGGCACGTCGTTAATAACAACAGCATAATAATCCTGCAAGTTCTGAGGCAAACTAGAGGAAACATCAACAACATACAACTGCTTAAACAAAGTCTCTAGCGGGCTAACCTTCTCGCTATACAACAAAATCTTGGGCTGAGGAACAACCTTCACAGTCTTATAGTATACATTGTTATTTGGGAAAAAGTCCTGCGAAGCAATACTAGCAGTAATTTTGTGCGTGCCCTCGGTTAACTGGCGCGTAAACTGGAAAGCATTCTCAGAAATCACCTGGTCAAAAACAACCTCGTCATCCAAAACAACCTTCAAAGGAACACCCTTAACATCACCAACACGATTAATCACAACAGTAAAAGTATTATCAGAATTCTCCAAAGTCTTCGACGGACCAAAAACTTGAACGCCGGCATCACTCTTAACAAGATTCAAGTCGATGGCGTTAATAGTAGAATTCAATTTTGTAGCAAACAAAGCAACATCACCCAAACTAGCACCATCATTAGCATTGCCATCCGAAAGAAGCAAAATACTGCCATGAGGCTCCAAATTATTCAACACGGCATCACCAATGTTTGAAACAGTCCCACTACCCACAACCTTAACTTCAGTATTCAACTTTTTCTCAAGCCTTGAAGCCAAAGATTGAGCAACGTCCTCAAACATCACCATAGAAGTGCTATTATCAACCAACAACTGAATAAAAGGATCACCCTCAATAATTTTCTCACGCTGAACATAAGGAGAAGCTAACGCGATCAAAACCAAAACAAACAACAATACGCGAGAGAAAAACATAAGCTTGCGCAACTTCCTCTTCTGCCTTTTAACCTCCAAATCCTCCTTCATCACCAAAAACTCACGCCTCAAAATCCAAATTAAAATCGGAACTAACAAGAAGATTAACAATAACACCCAAGGATATTCCATGTGCGCGTAAGCCCAACGCAAAATATCAGTAACGCTCATAGGTCCCCCCTGTATTTGATGAAAAACACTTCAAACAAGAGCAAAACCAAAGCCAAAGCTAAAAGCCATAATTCCAAATGGAACTCGCGAGTTTCCTTCACAGGCCTCAACTCATAATCAGTACTCTTAGTGCCAACCTGCTTTTCCAAATTAATATTTGATTCCAAATCATCAACAAGATTAACAGCAATCACCTTATTCTCAAGCTCGTAAATGCCAACCTCGTCCAAAACCAGCGCAGCACGCTTAACAATCCTTGAAGGAGTCTTGATAGTCTGCTCCTCATTCAACAACAAAGTTTCACCAGCCTTAAAATTCAAATTTTTAACGTCCTGCTGCTCAGTAACAAACTTCAACAATTCAGTCCAAAAAATAGGATAATGAGGAGAATACTTGAAATCACTCTCCTCAGGAATACCATAAAAGACAAGCTTGCCAGAGCCAACAGACTTAATGGAGATAAGAGGAATCTTGTTAACAGCGGCAATGACCAACTGATCGCCAACAGGCTCTGCTTGCAAAGCATACTCTGCACGACCAAAATCAATATTCTTAGTGAAACGGTTAAGCTGTTCAACAGAGATAAGCCCGCCATCAGTTCTGGCACCCAACTTAACAGGCAACAAGCCCTTATAATCAATCTTCTCAGAGCCAGGTTGAGTAGCCACGATAACAGTCACTCCATTTTCAGCACGCTGCAAAATATCCTCAAAAGTGCCAGGCAACAATTCCCGCAAATCAATATTGTTGATGATAACAACATCAAAATCACCATCCGCAACAACAGGAGGTTTTGTAACAACAACATCAAAATCCCCAGAAGCAAGCAATGCACTCTTCAAAAAATTACTCTCGTTATTCGAAATCAACAAAACTTTAGCCTTGCCACCAGCAGGAGCGCTCAAAAATGCAACATTATCAACAGCCAAATCATCACTAGCAGAAAGCTCAAGCTTGGTAACGCCAGAAGGAGTCTGAAACGCAAACGTTTCCACGCCCCTTGCGGAAACAGACAACTGCGTCTGAGAAGCGCCAACAACAAGAACAACATTCCTTGCCTCACTATCATAATTCTTGACGTAAACAGTAGTCTGCTCGTTACCCGCATCAAGCTGAATAATGCCTATGTTTCTTTTAGGAGAGCCAGCAACATTGATGAAGTCCACCACCAAACCCTTGCTCTCCAAAACAGCCTTGGCAACATTAGGGTCCTGGCCGGCAGTATTAATAAAATCGCTAATTACGACAACTCTTCCTTCGCCCAAAGTCTCACCAGCAAGAATAATCGCTTCACCAATCCTAGAAATAGTCGCCCTAGGCTTCAAACTGTTCAAGAATTTGGTGGCTTCCTCTGGAGATGCGTCCTGCAAAGCAATAAAAGGAACATCCTTGGCAAGAATAAAAGTGTTTTTCGAGCCCAAAGCTTTTTTTGCCTGGTCGACAGACAAATCAAACCTACTTTTACCATTCTCAACAACCTGAGAACTAGCACTCACGTCCAACACAATAACAGTATTAGCAGCAGTAACATCATGCTCGTAAGTGGTAAAAGGGTTTGCAAATGTTAAAGCCAAACCCAACAACAACAAAAGCTGGATGAGGAAAAGCCAGTCATGAGTGATTTGCTTGAGAAAACTTGTCAGTTTTCTCGCACCAGAAGATTTCAAGAAAAACATCAAACTCGGAATAGCCATAGGCCTGGGCTTAGGACGAATAAGATAAAGAATAATCAAGGGAACTAACGCTAACAAAGCCCACAATCCACTAGGGTTTCCTATATTGAACGGTCCAAAAGATACCATGCGTCAGTATACGCTTTTAGTATATTGATTTAAATAGTTTGTGTAAAAGAAAAAAAGAAAATAAAAAAATCAACCGCCTCTAAACAAACCCATAAGTCTAGCAAACCAGCTCGGCGGCTCAGGCTGTGGGTTCAAACCACGCATTTCTTCAGGAGATAGTGGTCGTGAAGGAGGCTCTGGCTGCGGGTTCAAACCACGCATTTCTCCAGGAGATGGCATGCGCGCACCAACAGGCGCATATTCAGGTGCCGGGGGTGCTGCACATAATCCTGCACAATATTTCAAATCTTCATCACACTTCATCGGCTCGCCGCCATTGCTCAAACATTCTTTATGACGTCGCGCACACAACTCACGACAGTCAGGACGTTTTTCACCCGGCTGATACTCTGGAGGCAGTTCAGGTGCGCACTCGTCAAGACACTCAGAAATACCCAAACGGCAACGCCTCAAATATTCCTCCTGCACATCCTCAGGTCTTCCAGCAGGAGCTGTCATCGTGCGCGCTATTTTAGCACAATTATAGTAACCACCAACGCATTTGTCCTCACATTCATGCGGTGGAGGGCATTCAGGCATTTCAGGTCTGCGGCATTCATCCTGCAAACATTTAAGGTGGACATTTTCGCATCCTTTTCTTATACTTTCAATGCTTATTCCTACTGTTGTTTTCAAACATTCATCACGCTTTCTGTCACAGCCCTGCTCGCAAGTTTGAGGCGGCTGTTCAGG
>CAZXKS010000016.1:6956-20226 GCA_964641265.1 uncultured Methanosarcinales archaeon
ATTCATCACGCTTTCTGTCACAGCCCTGCTCGCAAGTTTGAGGCGGCTGTTCAGGTTTGCCGCACTCTTTCTGCATGCATTCATTGTGTAATTTTTCACACGCGGCTCTTATGCTTTCAATATTTATTCCTACAGTTGTTTTCAAACATTCATCGAGTTTTCTGCCACAACCCTGTTCGCATGTTTCTTTTGAAGGCATCTGAGGCTTGCAGAGCTTTTCAATGCAATCCATTGCTTGCGAGCCAAACATCATCCTGCAAGCGCTCGCACAATCTTCCTTGCACCTTTCATGCATGCACTGCACAAAAGTCATCACGTCCATACCGGCACGCATAATGTCTGTAGCAGTCTGCGTCTGCATAGCAACACGCTTACACATCGTCGGACAATCCTCTGGAGGGGGCACTGGTTGAACTGAAGCCCGAGTCATCACAGGCATTGGCTGAGGCTGCGTAGTATAAACTGACGTGTATTGCGCTGAAACAGAAACAGTTAACAATAATATAAAAACGAGAAATAATTTTTTCATTTAAACACCTCTTTAATTTATCAAATAGAACATGGTTTATAAAACTTACTTTGATATTTTTTGCTTAGGATAAGTATCGGGCAACATAAACACCTTGGAAATCTTAACACAAAAGCCCTTTTTCTCAGTCATTACCTGTTCAGAAGTCATCATAGAAGTACCGAGGGCAACAAGCTCATCCTTCAAAGTAAAAACAGCAACCACATCGTCCTTATCAATACCTGACTCCAATTTCACAATGCCAGGCACGTTCAAACTCGCGCCATGACAAACAGTATCGATGGCAGAATCCTGAATCCAAATCTTTGGCAAATGCTGCACGGCAAACTCAACAGGCTTAACACAATATCTCAAAAACTTTTCATTGCCATCCTTCCAAAAAGCATAAGCATCCTCCAAATCCTGCAAAGAAACCCAACCTTTTTCAGTAAAAGGACCGGCTTTGGTTCTGATTAATTCTGCCATGTGCGCGCCAACCTTCAACCTTTTCCCAACATCATGACAAATCTTTCTAACATAAGTACCTGCCTGGGAGCCCATCCTGAATAAAACATCCTGGCCATCAATCTCGAGAATATCCAAATAATACACTTCACGCTCCCGCTCCTTTCTGACAACAGCAGACTTAACAGGAGGCATTTGCATGATTTTTCCAATGAATTCTTTCAAAGCTTTTTCCAATTCTTCCTTTTCTACAGGCTTATGCAAGTGCATGATGCACACATACTCCTTCCCAGCTTTTAACAACGCATCTACAATCCTTGTAGCGCGGCCAGTTGCAACAGGAAGCACTCCGGTAACGCCAGGATCCAAGCTACCACCATGACCTGCCTTATCAACACGCAAAATCTTCTGCACATAAGCAGAACACATATGAGAAGTAGGACCCTTGGGCTTGTTCAAATTAATCACGCCATACTGCAACAAATCCTCAGCCTTGCGCTCATAAGGATTACAACCATATTTAGGATCAGTCTCTGCCTCAAGCTTTACAAGAACTTCACGCTTGATTCTTTCAAAAGGTAACAATCCCATACAGACGAGAAAATGAGACCCTATTTTAACTGTTTTGGTAGTTATCGCTCCATCTCTCTCATAATTTTACGAAGCGCCTCTCTTTCAGACAAATGATTATTATTAATTACTATGCCTTTCTCAGCCTTTGTTTTGTAAATATAATCGTACCATTTATGGACGTCCTTTACAGGAATGGCTTTTTTTCGTTTCCTATTTCTTTCCAAACAGACATCCTTGTTGGTATCCAGGAAGACCAAAGTGAATTTAGCATTTGCCCTGCGCGCAATTCTTTTGAGCTCCAAAATCGATTTTCGCGCCGTGGCTCCTCCGAAAAGACCGTCAAGAACAACACTAAAATTACGTCTCAACAAAAATTCTGAAATAAGAGAAAGAATTTCACGCACAGGAACCTTGCCCCTTTGAGGTATTTGAAAATGAAACAAGTCCTTGTGAAGAACAACAACATTCCCTTTAATGCGCTTTCCCACCTTATCAGACAGCGTGCTTTTTCCCGAACCCGCAGGACCGCGGATTAAAACAAGATGAGCCATAACCATGTCAAGAACACTTTCGTATAAAAAATCTCGCCTTTTTTTAAAAATGATTATGCGGGTTTTGGTTCTGCAACCTTTTTCTGCTCTGGTTTTTTTGCAACGGGTTGTGTCTTTGCTTCGGGTTTAACAATTGGCTTCTCTGCCTTTGGCTGCACAGGTGTTGGTTTCAGCTCTGCCTTAATTTCCGGCTTGGCCTCTTCCTTCTTTCCAGCAACCTTCTCAACAATCTTCTTCACAACACCCTTCTTCTCTTCCTTCTTTTCTTCAACCTTTGGAGCTCCAAACAATTCCGCGCGAACAACGCCCTTATCATCCTTAGAAACATTAACTTTAACCCTTGAAGGAGGATTTCTTATACCGTGCTTCCAAATCTCAAGATTCAAAAAAGTGCCAAGGCGAACATCCTCACTCTTCATGTGACGGACCAAAAATTCCTTTACAGTATTAACTGCCTTTTTGGCACGCCTGTACTTAGGAGCCTTCAACCAACCTTTTCTGAGCGGAATAATGTAAGTTCTTTCAAGAGTCATATTACACCTTCAACTTAGTCCTGCGCCAGTTTCTCTTGACATGAGTATGCCTGCCAGGATGAACCCTTCTACCTTTGCCATAAATTTTCGGAACTGTCCAAAAAGGAGCCCAACGCGTCTGGCGTGTTCGCTTAACTAAACGCTTCTTCCTTGCAGGATGCTTATATCGCGCCATTTTTACTTCTCCACCGCAGGCGCTTCGGCTTTTGTTTCTGCAGGCTTTACTTCTGCTTTAGCTTCAACACTTTCAGGTTTTGCTTCTGCTTTAGTTTCAACACTTTCAGGCTTTTCTTCGGCCTTTTTCTTCCTCGGAGCTCTAGGCTTTCGAGGCTTTTTCGGCTTTTCTTCCTTGACTTCAACAGCTTCAACCTTGGGCTTAGCAGGCAAAACCAAACCCTGCTCTTTCATAATCTGGTTCGCAACATTCTCCAACAATTGCTGGCCCCTTGGAGTAATAATCCTGCCCTTGTGAAAACCTTTCTGAGCCTGCTTTGCAAAGCCAGACTTTTCCAACTGTTGCAAAACCTTGCGAATATGATTGCCCGCCGCAGGAAAAACGTGCTCAGGCGCCATCCCCATATTCTTCCTGGCGCTATACTTGTTTCTCAACTTGCTCGTCCCAATAGGGCCAAGAACGAACAACTTTCTCAAAATAGAAGCAGAACGCACAAACCACCAATCCTTCTGAACAGGAGCGCGCTCCTTACTCATACCAGTCTTGACAAACGGAGCCCAGACTGGAGGCTTGATCAAAGGTTCCTTTTTCAGTTCCTCGGCAACACGGTGAATTAGCAGTGTTACATCAACGTCGTATATTCCCATGTTTTTCCTGACCTTTCGGTCTACAGTGGATGTCCTTAGGATCACCCAGAATACATAATGGGCGAGAGGGGTGGTTTATAAAGATTGCGGAAAATTAATCGTCGCCGTAATATGCAAGTCGCGGGTCATCCGGATCTTTCGAAGAAATAACGCGAACTTTTATGCCACGTGCTTCAGGCAACAATGACTTTAACACGCCGCCAAGGATTTCCTTAGCCCTTGAATCAGGAGTTGACCTATCAAAAAGCGCCACTGCTTCATCATAATTAGTACCAACAGCCTCAACAACCGACCTTTTACCATCCACCCTTCCGCTAACGCGCTCTGCTCCCGGCAACTGCCCAGCCAAACCATGCAAGCTGTGCACATATTCACCCATACGTGCCAGAGCAATTTCATAACAATTGCCAACACCCACGTTCTGCTCAGCGATAGGATCGATTGTAGAGATGTTTCCCTGATTGTCCAAGAATAAATAAGGCTGATGACCTCGTCTTCTGTCAATAGGGTGAACTCGCGCGTCCCTCAAACCATGCAATTTTTCCCTCAATGATTCGAATTGTTTGTCCGTCAATCTAAACTTTCTGTCGTACTGCGCGCCATCATTCAAAGGTCTGAACTGGTATACCTTCCAATACTCAAAATCAACCCGCGAAATTAAATCATAAATTCCTACAACATTCTCCCTGTTGACTTTTGATGCTGTAGTCTTGAACGCAAGCCTGAATCCCAATGGAGGCGCGTATCTAAGAATATCCTCGATAAGAGCGACATACGGACGCCCCCGCATGACCTTATTCTCGTTGTCATCAGTGCTGTCAATCGGCAGACTAAGAATGTCTACCAAACCAACAAGCTTGTTAATCCTCGGCTTCAAAATTGTGCCATTTGTGTGCAAACTAACAAAAATGCCTTTTGACTTCAGAGCTTTCAGAATTGTCTCTAAATCTCTTCGCAACAATGGCTCTCCGCCACCAATTGTAACCCGCTTAACTCCATTTTCAGCAAGAACACCAACAAGGCGCAGCATTTCTGCAGTATCTTTTTCCTGTACGTTCATATCACGAAAACAGAATTCGCAAGAAAGATTGCATTTGCTGTTGACAAACCAATTAACCACGTCATCCATGCGTGAGCAGAACTCGGTGATATTATTAAATTTATCGACGATTAAGGATACAACTTCTCAATCACGTGCCCCAACAATATTTTCTTTTACCGCTTTGTAAATTGCCTTTCTATCAATGCCGTAAGCTTCAAGCAATTCCTGAGGCTTGCCAGAATGAGGAGTCTCGCGGACTGCAAGCAAAACATCAGGCTTTCTAACCTGCGACGCGACAGCCTCACCAAGGCCGCCCTCAGGACGGTGATCCTCAACAGTAATCAATGAAATAGAATGGCTCTGCTTTCTTATGCCGGCCACGTCCAGCGGCTTAATAGAATAAGCATCAATAACACAAATGTCAATATCTTCCGAGTGCAATTTTTTCTGAGCAGCCAAAGCCTCATGCAAAGTAATCCCTGCAGCAACAACACAAGCACGCGCGCGAGAAACAGGCATGTACTTGGAATCATTATAAGTGCCTGAAGGCAACCAGACCTTTGAGCCTCCAATGCCAAACAAACTGCGATTTTCGTAGATAACGGGCGTCTTTTCCCGAGTCGTGCGCAAATAAACAACACCCTTAGTTCTGCCAGCAAGGTCTGTCAAAAACTCAGCGCTAACAGCATCAGAAGGATAAAAGACAGAACTGCCATCAACAGTACGTATCATTGCAATGTCTTCCAAACCCATCTGCGAACTGCCATCCTGGCCAATAGAAACACCACAATGTGAGCCAGCAAAAACAAGATGAGCACCACTCAAGCCAGCCATCCTCACCTGGTCAAAAGCCCGAGTCCAAAACGCGGCAAAAGTAGAACCGAAAGGCACAAAGCCAAGTGCAGTTGTTCCGAGCATCATTCCAGCCAAATTCTGCTCGGCAATACCAGTCTCGATAAAGCGATCTTGGTGTTTTTGCCGCACAAGCTCGCTCCTCGTGCTATTCTTGGTGTCCGCATCAAAAACAAGAACATGCTTGTTAGCATCACACAACTTAACCAGCGCACGACCATAAGCCTCACGCGTTGCAACACTATCACCTGTAGTATAACCATGATCGGGACCGGAAAGAAATTCAAAACTCTCCAAAGTATCGCCCTTAATCACATTCTTCGGCTCGTAAAAAACATCCTCGCCAGGCAATTCTGACAAGGCCTGTTGCAATTCCTGTTCATTCAAAGCAACGCCGTGTTTGCCCTCCTTGTCCTCAAGGAAAGACACGCATTTGCCCTTCACAGTTCTGAAAACAACAAGTTGGGACTTTTCTTGCAAAGCAGCATAGATTTGTTTAGAATCATGGCCATCAACGATGTCCCCACTAAACCTTCCAGAAATCTCGCCAGCACTCAACATTGCACGCCCACTCTGGCCCAACCCATTGGCATCAACCAATGCAGTAATATTCCTCAAACCAAGCCTGTGAATAGCATTAGCTGCCTCGTAAACATTACCCTCGGCCATCTCGCCATCGCCCAACAAAACATAAACATGGCCAGGCAAACCACGCTGCACCAACGCTCGCGCCACACCAACACCAATGCTCAAACCCTGACCTAAACTGCCAGTAGCAAACTTGACCCAAGGCAGACGAGGAGTAGGATGGCCTTCCAAATTACTGTTAAACTCGCGCAACGTCATCAAATCATCAAGACCAACTGCACGCGCACGGTACAGCGCGGAATATAACAAAGGAGCAGCATGACCCTTGCTCAAAACAAAAAAATCACCATTAATTGCATTTGGAGTATTAGGATCCCAACGCATGATCTCAGAATATAAAACCGCAACAATATCAGCAGAACTCAGACAAGTTGTTGGATGGCCTGAACCTGCCTTTGTTGTAGCACGCAAACAATCGCGACGAAAAGTATTAGCTAACCCCACCACTTTTTCCAAATCCATAGAATGCGTCGTTGGGGCACTCTTATTTAATCATTTATGCAGAGAAAAATAGAATTATGGATATAACTTTTCAATAACATGCGCCAGCTCCGGATGAACCATCTGGTTTTTCCTCACCATATCCCTTGCATCAGCGACAGAAAACCACCTGCCACCAGCAGATTCCTCAACATTAAGATTAAACGGCCCTTCTGAAATTCCACGGAAAATCTGCACAAACTTCCGCATCTTGTAATGGTCATAAGAACCTTCATGAATTTTAGTCAAAGGAACATCAATGCCGAGCTCTTCTTTAAGCTCCCGCTTTGCAGCCTGCTCGTAAGCCTCACCTCTCTTCACGTGGCCGCCAGCACTAGTACCCCAGTGGCCAGGACAAAACTTTTTCTTAGAAGAAAGCTGCTGCAAAAAAACCTCGCCCTTATCGTTGAAAACAAGAACGTGAACAATGCGGTGATTCAAACGCTTAGAATAAACCTCATCAGAAGGCGCAGAACCAACTACCTGATCATTCTCATCAACAATGTCCAACAATTCCTGCATCACCATTTTTGCTAAAAGAAAACCACTACGTCATACTATTTATTCTTTTCCATTGCTCTCTTTTTCAAATTAATCGGCATCAGCTCAATCGCATAACGCAACGCAGTTCTCGGCATCCCGTTTTTATGCTTCATCACAAAATCAAACACTTCCTTCTGATGATTTTTACCGGCTTCGCGCAATGCCCAGCCGTACGCTTTTTGGATCAAGTCTTCCTTGTCGGGAAGCAGTTGTTCAGACACCTCGAAAATATCCTTGACATACAGGCCCCTGCGGCACGGGTAGACGAACGAAACGGCAGAGGCTCTTCGCGTCCAAAGATTTTTTGACTTCGCCCAGCTCTTGATTTCAGGCAACAGCGACGCATTCTTCTCCAGCAACGGACAGAGAACATTGAGGCAAATATCGTCGACCTGAGCCCAGTTTGAAGCATATTTGTCCAGCCAGCGTTTCATCAAAGAAATTGTCGCGATTTTCCCCTGCTTCGCCCACATCACAGCCACGACACTTTCTTCGTGGAAACCGGACTGCCACAATTCATCGCACAATTCTTCCAAATCGCAGCCGTCCAGATTTTCAGGAAAGAAGTCCTTCGCAATCTTTCTCAGAACCGGATAACGCACACCATAAGCCTTGATTGGCTCCTTGAAAAACATGTTATAATTGTAAGTCTTGTCAGCTTTTGCTTTCAGCGCCTTACGCAATTCCTTGATCATGCCATTCGCATTTACAATAACATTTTTAAACATATCTCTATCAAGAAAAAATATGCTCAAACTAACACTGCCGGACGGCAAAGTACTACAGCTACCAGATAAAAGCACAGGAATGCAAGCAGCAGAATCCATCGGCAAAAAACTAGCAAAAGACGCGCTGGCAATAGAAATCAACGGCGAAGTCCGCGACTTAATGAGGCCGATAGAAAAAGACGCCAAGATAAAGATATTGACTTTTGCGGACAAAGGAGGAAAAGACACATTAAGACACAGCACGGCACACGTGTTTGCACACGCTGTTAAGAAATTATTTCCAAACGCAAAACCAACAATAGGGCCACCAGTAGAAGAAGGATTCTATTACGATTTCGACGATCTCAAAATAACACCAGAAGACTTCCCAAAAATAGAACAAGCAATGCAAGAAATCGTAAACGCAAATCACCCATTCGAACGGCACGACTGGACACTAGCTGACGTCAAAAAATACGAAGGAGACAATCCTTACAAACTGGAACTTGCTCAAGACTTCAAAGAAAAAGGATGGAAGCTGACTGCATATAGAGACGGAGATTTTATCGACCTATGCGAAGGACCCCACGTGCCAAGCACAGGATACGTAAAAGCATTCAAGCCGACAAAAATAGCAGCAGCACACTGGAGAGGAGACCCAAAAAACAAACAATTGACAAGAGTTTACGGAATTTCTTTCCCAAGCACAAAAGAACTGCACGAATACGAAAAATTAATGGAAGAAATAGAAAAAAGAGACCACAGAAAAATAGGACAAAAACTAGGACTTTTCATGTTCCACGAATGGAGTCCAGGATGCCCAATCCTCCTGCCAAAAGGCACAATAATATACAACGAACTGCAAAAATTCATACGAGAAGAATACGAAAAAAGAGGATACCAAGAAGTCATAACACCACAACTATTCAACAAAGCACTATGGGAACAATCAGGGCACTGGGCGCACTTCAAAGAAAACATGTTTGTATTGGATGTAGATGAAGAAGAATTTTCTTTGAAACCAATGAACTGCCCATCACACGTATTAATTTTCAAATCCCAAACAAGAAGCTACAGAGACCTGCCATTAAGACTGGCAGACTTCTGCTTTTTGCACAGAAACGAAGTAAGAGGCACTTTAGGAGGAATGACAAGAGTAAGAAAACTATCACAAGACGACGCGCACATATTCTGCACGCCAGAACAAATAAAAGAAGAAATCAAAGGCGTGCTACAATTTGTAAAATACATTTACGATGAAGTCTTTAAAATGAAATACAATGCAAAACTGTCAACAAAACCAGAAAAAGCAATGGGATCACCTGAGTTGTGGGACAAAGCAGAAAAAGCACTAGCAGAAGCACTAAAAGAAGTAAACATGAAATACGAAGTCAAACCAGGAGAAGGAGCATTCTACGGACCAAAAATAGACTTCGACGTCAAAGACACGCTAGGCAGAGACTGGCAACTAGCAACAGTACAACTAGACTTCCAAATGCCACTGAGAATGGGAGCAGAATATGAGGGAGCGGACAACACCAAACACACCTGCGTAATGATACACAGGGCTATTTTAGGATCGCTGGAAAGATTCATAGGCGTAATGACAGAACACTACGCGGGCAAGTTCCCACTATGGCTATCACCAGAACAAGCAAGAATACTAACAATCGCAGACAGGTTTAACAAAGACGCGCAAGAATTAGTTGACTTGCTAAGAACACAAAAAATACGCGCAACACTCGACGCTTCAGCAGAAACAATAAACAAAAAAGTAAGAAACGCGCAACTCGACCAAGTCAACTATATATTAGTCTTCGGAGAAAAAGAACAACAAGGAATGTTGCAAATAAGAACAAGAGAAAACAAAGTATACGGGCCAGTAAAAGTGGAAGATTTCATCAAAGAATTGCTGAAAGAAATCGCAGACAAAAGATAAGTTTATTAAAAAACAAACAATTAGTTAATAAAAAATGGTGAAAAAGGCACAACAAAACATTGCACTTGTTCTATTAGGTCTTGTTGCGATAATCGCGCTCATCGGACTTGTTATGCTTATGAAAAAAACACCAAGCGGAGCATACTACAACCCATACTACGACAAACCATACATACTTGAATCAGGACCGCTAAGCTGGGAAAACGTTTTCGGCTTCGCGCCAAACCTTGAAGCAGCAGAATCATGGTGCCCCTATCACACAATCGAAGAAGGTGGCTTTTTAGACGTCCTACAATTATGGGGCAAAGGCAATTACAGATGCTTTGCAGTCCCGCCAGAAAGCGTCCCAGAAAGTTATTGGAATTACTATTTCCACAGGCCAATTGCGTGCTTCAGAGAAGGCACGCTAATTGTATCCCCAGAAATACAAGAAAAACTTCCACTCACCTGCAACCCACCAGCCGGAGCATACAACCCATTCCCGAATCAAGGGATCGCGCCACCATACCAAGGACCCAGCTGGAGTTAAAGCCTGAACGTTATTATATTGCAACTTTCCGAGCACTCTCGAAAATGTAAAAATTTTCGAAGCATTTAAATACACTTTTCTCGTAACAACTATAAATTCAAAAAGGAGGTCATAATTATGCGTAAAGGCCAGACAGGAATCGGATTAGTCATTCTAGGAGTAGTTGCAATCATTGCAGTCATAGGACTGGTACTATTATTCACGCGCGCGAGCAAAACAGAAGGCGCATTACTGACAGACTTATCGATAGGAAACATTTACGGCGGTGGACAACAAAGTGGCACAGAAGGAATAGCGATAACATACCCTGCATCACAAAGAGCAGCAGGAGCGCCGCCAATCGCATACCCATATTCAAAATACGGACAATACCCAACAGCAGTTGTTAGAACCAAAGGAACAAGAAAACAAGCATTCATAGTAAGCGCAAAATCCGAAGGAGACAGAAGAGGCTACGCAACAATAGCAGACGTTTATGGTTGCGAGTGGAGCCTGATCACAGGAGCGAAATTCGGCGTACCGCACGACATGTTCAACTGCTACCAAGTACCAAACTACGGACCATCCGTTGGAGCAGAAGGCTTCTTCCCACCAGACAGCGCTGCTGAAGTAAGAGCGCCAAAAGACGCTAGAGGCAACTACGGAGGAGACGTTTACTGCTACGCAAACAGCTTTGGAGCAGAACAACAAATACCTGACAGCGAGGACCGCGTCAGAGAAAACATACTCAACGCAGTAAGACAAGGAACAGCCAACGTTGGAGACTACGAGTGGACAGAAATAGACGGAATCCCTGTTTGCTGGATCAGCCAAAAGGCGTTCCCATTCCCACAAGGAACAAGGACGTAAGCAATAATTTTTTTTTTCTATAAATTTATTAATCAATCAACTTTTCTAACAAGCATGACAGAATACAAACAAGTAATAATTGTAAGAGAAGACTTAAAGCTCACAAAAGGCAAAATGTCAGCGCAATCAAGCCATGCGTCCGTAGCAGCAGTGCTGAAATCACACAAAGACGACATCAAGAAATGGCAGGACCAAGGCATGAAAAAAGTCATTTTGAGGGTCAAAGACAAGGAAGAATTGTACAAGTACAAACAACTAGCAGAAGACGCAGGACTAGTTGTAGCAGTAATAACAGATGCCGGGCACACACATTTAGAGCCAGGGACTGTAACCTGCCTGGGAATAGGGCCGGATAATGCAGAAAAAATAGACAAGATAACAGGGCAGTTAAAGCTCATAAGCTGAGTTCTCTCGACAAAAACATTTATAAACAGATGACTGATTTTCGAATACATGGTCAGTTTCAAAATCGTAATAGGCACCAAAGAAGGCAAATGCCTCCAAAAGGACGTCCAAGAACCAGAAGCCAAAACACTCCTAGGCAAGAAAATAGGCGACAAAATAAGCGGAGACAGCATAGGATTTTCAGGCTATGAGTTCGAAATAACAGGCGGATCTGACTATTGCGGCTTCCCAATGCGAAAAGACATAGATGGAATCGCGCGCAAAAAAATACTTGCGGTAGAAGCAGTAGGATTAAGAAAAAAAGCAAAAGGAATCAGAATAAGAAAAACAGTCTGCGGAAACACAGTACACCCAAAAATATCACAAGTCAACCTCAAAGTCACAACAGCAGGAAAAGAGCCATTACCAATGCCAGAAAAGAAAGCAGAAGAAAAGAAAGCATAATTCTGTACCAAAACTTTAAATACAGCAAATCCTGCTAAAGTAAAAAAAGGTGCACATGGCAGACGAAGAACTAGTAAAAAAGTTTGTAGAACTCCATTCACAAGCAGAACAACTTCTAGCACAAGAAAAAATCAAAGAATCCAAACAAAAATACCTCGAAGTAGTAGAAGTATACCACGCCATAGACAAAAGCCAACTAGAACGCTTCCACAAAGAACTAGCATACGACCAAGTCACAACACTATTCAAAAAAGTCAACGAAACAAAAGAAAGAGTGCAAGTACCATACCACCTCATAGCGGCAGGAGCGCTAGTCATAGCATTCAGCGTACTAGTGTTCCTGAACCCAAGCATAGTAGGACTGGCCGGCCTAGAAGACGTAGCCAGACAACCAGTAGACATAACATTCACAACCAGCAAAATGCAACAAGTCACGCTAAGAGACAGACCACTATCACTATCAGCAAGCGGGGAATATACAGGCAATGTCAAACTATACTACAAAAAAGGAGAAAAACTAGAGCTTCTACTGGACAGCACAAAACTTCAAAATGGAAAGTTCACAGATATTTGCGAAGAAACATGCGAAATAACAGCAGACTCCAACACAATAGAACTATTCGCAGACGTAGAAGAAGGAGCCAAACTAGTACTGAAAGAGCTCTCGTACAAAATACAAAGAAAAGGCAACAGCGCACCAGCATGGAAGGGAGCAAGCAGAACTTTCAAAATACCAGCAGGAAAACCAACAACAATAGACTTAAGTGAACACTTCACAGACCCAGAAAACGACTTATTGGTCTTCTTAAGCACGACAACAGAAGGACTAGACGTATTGGTAGAAAACAGCTTGGTAACGATAACGCCCAGCACAACAGGAAAAAAAGAAATAGTATTCATAGCGTCAGACCTGCTGGAAGTAACAAGAATACCGGTAACGATAGAAGTTACAGGATGATTTGCTTCTAAAAAGTGACTATTAACATCTATACATAACGCACAGCAACATTTATATACCAATATACCAGAATTTGCCTATAGAAAAAAAGTGGGTTAGGGTGAAATAGTAATGGGCGAAAAAAAGGGGCAGATAACAGTCTTCATAATCATCGGGATAATAATTCTAATCATTATTGGCACAGCCCTCTACATGTCCCGAATACGGGTAGTGAAAGAAATAGAAATAGCAAGACCAAAAGTCGTCGAATTCCCACTCCAAGTAAGACCAATACAAGACATAGTAAACACGTGCATACAAAGGCTAGCAACAGACGGGCTGAGAAAAATAGGAGACCAAGGAGGATACATAGACCCATCACACTTGGCGGTATTCCCACCATCACCAACAGACGGAGAAGCAATACAATTCTCACCAGGAGC
>CAZXKS010000017.1:0-17547 GCA_964641265.1 uncultured Methanosarcinales archaeon
TCTTCTTTTTTTCCCAAATGTCTTTTCTTGCCATCCTTAGATGCCTTAGTGTTTGGTTTTATTAATGTTACGCGGCCGCTCGGAGTTCCGCGGGGTTCCAGAAGGGGCCGGCGGTGGAGGCCCCTTCGATATGATTGCGAAGCCTTGATTAATTTGTACGCGGCCGCCCGGATTTGAACCGAGAAACCCTTTCGGGAACCGGTTAGCTTGAATTTTGTTCAAGACCGGCGCAGTACCGAGTTGTGCCACGGCCGCATGATAGAGTAACGGTCATATTTGCTTTAAAAAGCTTCCTGAGTACGTGCTTTATAAACAAAAAAAGCATACATTTATATACTCCAGACCACACCTTATTCTTAGTATACAGAGACTAGTTCTCGTCGTATAACTAACATAACAACGGGTGAATAAGAAAAATGGGATTCGGAAACGATTTTGGCGCTCCACGTGAGATGCACGATGCAACGTGCTCTGACTGTGGTCAGCAAACCAAGGTTCCCTTCAAACCAACTGAAGGAAAGCCAGTTTACTGCCGAGACTGCTACGCAAAACGTAAGCCTCGACGCTTCTAAGTTTACTGTAAAGTAACTAGGAACGCATAATATTTTTTCTTCTTTTTTATTTACGATTTTTCGCAAATTCCCGAAGACTGAAAGTCTTCGAGATTTCACAATTCTTTTATACTCTTTCCACACTTAACATCTTTCAGGGGGGATAACTATGAGTACTTTTGTAGGAAAACCGGCTCCAGACTTTGTTGCTGAAGCTTTTGTTAACAATAAAACCGTTAAAGTGAGTTTGAAGGACTTGCGTGGCAAGTGGGTTGTTTTGGCCTTTTACCCTGCTGACTTCACCTTTATCTGCCCTACAGAGTTGGGCGAATTAGCTGACATGTATGAGGATTTCAAGAAGATTAACGCTGAGATTCTTTCTGTCAGCACCGACACTGCTTTTGTGCATAAGGCTTGGCATGATAACAGTCCTACTATCAAGAAGATTAAGTATCCGATGATAGCAGATCCTACAAGGAAGATTTGTACTGATTATGGCACTTTGATTGAGAGCGATGGCTTGTCGCAACGTTGCACTGTTATTATTGACCCTAAGGGCATTGTGAAGTCTTATGATATTCACGATAACAGTATTGGCAGGAATTCGCAGGAAATAATGCGCCGCTTGCAGGCTGCCCAATTTGTGTCAAAAAATCCTGGCTTGGTTTGCCCTGCTTCTTGGAAGCCTGGCAATAAGACTTTGAAGCCGGGATTGGATTTGGTTGGGAAGATTTAGTTAAAGATTAAATATTTAAAAAGAAGTTTGTAGGGTGATGTTATGAAAATTTACTATATGATCAGTTTGTTGGTTTTGTTGGTAGCGTGCGCTCCAGCACAGCCGCAGGTGATGGAAAAGAAAGAGGCGTTCACTGAAACATCTGAAGAAATGCAGACGGAACGCGAAGCAATGGAGAAAGCAGGAATGACTCCTGAGGAAATCGAGAAGTCCGAGATGATGGAAAAGACTACCTTGGAGCCTGGCTTGATTGGAGGCGATATCTCTAAATATTATGATTGGGATAAGGCCAAGTTTGACCAGGCAGTGGCTGAAGGGAAAACTGTTTACTTGGAGTTTTCAGCGAACTGGTGCGCGATTTGTCAGAAGCAGAAGCTTCATTTGAAGGCTGCTTTTGCTGAGCTTGATGATCCGAATGTTGTTGGCTTTAAGATTCATTACAAGGATGACCAGACTACTGATGAGCATAATGCGTTGGCCCAGCAGTACCAGATTGCTTACCAGCATACGAAGGTTGTTCTAAAAGGTGGCCAGCAGGTATTGAAGAGCCCTGAAGCTTGGACCAAGGACAAATTCCTTGAAGAGATGAGGAAGCTGTAAATGGCCGAGATTTCTTTTTTTATTGCTTTTATTGCGGGAATTATTTCTTTTTTTGCTCCCTGCATTATTCCTTTAGTTCCTGCTTTTTTGGGTTTCTTGGCTGGGCAGAAGGTTGAGGAGGCTTCTCGTTGGAAATTGTTCGGTCATACTTTCTTGTTCGTACTTGGATTTGGCACGGTATTTTCAATTGTTGGCGTCTTGCTCAACAGCATTCTTGCGAATGTCGCATATACAACGCAGACGTGGTTGGGCCGTGTTGCGGGCATCATCATCATCCTGTTCGGATTTTACCTGCTTGGTTTTATCAAGCCTGAGTTTTTGCAGAAGGAGCATAAGTTTAAAGTTCACAGATTCAAGAGTCGTGCTTTGACGAGCTTTTTATTTGGTGCTGCTTTTGCAGTTGGCTGGACGCCGTGCGTAGGCGCAGTACTAGGCTCTATTCTCGCGCTTGCCACTGCTATGCCGGGTGACGCGTTTGGCCTGTTGCTGGCTTATTCTTTGGGTCTTGGCATTCCTTTCTTGATTGTTGGTTTGTTCGCTCACAGTTTTGTTGGCTGGATTCAGAAGCATGGAACTTTTTTAAGATATTTCAATATCGTTGTTGGTTTGCTTGTTGTGGCATTGGGCGTGTTGGTTTTTACTAATAAGCTTGCGCTTGTTGCGGGTAGTTTGGGCTTTTTGAACAGGTTTTTGTTGAGATGAGCAGAAAAATCGCGTTTGTTATTTTGCTTGCCCTCGTCATAGGCGCAATTATCTATTTGCAGGAGCCAACGAGAGAAGTCGAGCGGGTTTCTCCTGCTACTCAGAAGCAAAATGGAATCCCTGCTCCTGAGCTTGTCGGCATTTCTGGATATATTAACACGGATGGAATCAAAATTGCTGATCTTGTCGGCAAGAAAGTTATTTTGGTTGATTTTTGGACTTATAGTTGTATTAATTGCCAGCGTACTTTGCCTTATTTGACTATGTGGTATGACAAATATAAGGACAAGGGCTTGGAGATCATCGGCATTCATGCTCCTGAGTTCGAGTTTGAGAAAAAGTATGAGAACGTCCAGCGTGCAGTAGAAAAATGGAATATCAAATATCCTGTTGTATTAGATAATGATCATTCTACTTGGAATGCTTTTATGAATCGTTATTGGCCTCATAAGTATTTGATCGACATTGATGGTTACATTGTCTGGGATCATATTGGCGAGGGTGGTTATGATGATGCTGAGAGGAAGATTCAGGAATTGTTGGAAGAGCGTATGACAAAGTTGGGCATGAAGGGTGTTATTCCAAAGGGTGTTTCTGAAGTTGCTGCTCCTGAGGTTGAGTTTGGCAGGATTGGCACTCCTGAGATTTATCTTGGTTATGCTTTTACTCGTGGTAATTTTGGTAATGAGCAAGGCCTGCCTAGTGGCCAGACTGTTGATTATAGTTTGCCTGAAAAGCTAGCTCAAAATTCTGTTTACTTGGAGGGTACTTGGTTTGTTGATTCTGATCACGTCAGGCTTGTTAGCGATACTGGCAAGGTTGTGCTTAAGTATAATACGAAGAATGTTAACATTGTTGCTTCAGGTGATCCTGGTTCTGATATTGCAGTTTTTGTTGATGACAATAAAATTCGAGATTTGAAGGTTGATGCGGATGATTTGTACAGTCTTGTTGACGCTGAATACGGCAAGTATACGCTTGTTTTTGACGTGAAAGGCGCTGGTTTTAAGCTTTACACGTTCACTTTTGGTTAACCATAAGCTTTATTAAGGACTATCTTTGCCCATCGTATTGGTGAGTGAAGATGGGTTTACCTTATAGTTTAGATTTGCATTCAGAGTTGACTGCGAACTTGCCTGATGATACAAAGCAGGCTATTAAAAACGTTGTTACGTATTTGGAATTATTTGATTATAAAAGAAAGGCAGTTGAAGCACATCTTGTTGATTTGCGTTCTAGAACAAATGGACAGTTTCCTCGCATTGTTGCTCATATTCAAACCGTGGTGGAAGATGAACGATTGTCGCTGAATCCCGAAGTTGGTGCCAGAGATGCTTACACGTTTTTGTGTAGGCTCAGGGATGCTTATATTGTTGGTGGATTGAAGGCAGAAGATATTACTCTTAGACTGGATATTGTGGGAAGTTCTGCTGATAGCTTGCAGAAGATTGTGGAAAGTATTTGGACTGAGCATAATCCTGTTCCTAAAGGCACGCCTCAGGGAGTTGGCGCAGCTGCTGATCGTACTCTTGGCGCTAAAAGTAACAAGTCATCAGGTCGCTTGCCTGGTGCGATTTGAAAATGAGAAGTAGAATTAGAGAAGTTTTTGATTCTGACGATGCTCCTTCTGAACCCAGGCAGAGAGATGAAAATAAATACAAAGAGCAAATAATTGCCACATTTCCTCGTCCACAGGCTGGCAAAGTTTCAAAATTTTTAGATGCGCTTTTGTCCAAAACAGGCAATGTCTTTCCAAGAGTTTTTACTTTGGTTGAAGCAGTGCTTGATGCACAACCAGAGGATGCGTATAAATTTATTGAACAGATGGATAATATCTATAGGCATCTTTCTCCAAGAGGCATTTCTGAGCTGACTGATATATTGGAATGGTTTAAGGTTGCTCCAAGTTTGTTGTATGAAAAAGTGATGATTATGAAGAATTGTTATGAGGATGCTGATGGCCGCCTTCATGAGTGGTATTCGAGCAAGCCAAAAGAAAAAGAGCGTGACTTATTTTACAACAGAGGCTCAAGAAATAGAAATGGCAGCGTATATAGAGTTGCATCTCAGCGTCGCACCAATAAAAGTCTTGATACCTAAATTTATAATTTTATATAATTTCTCATGGCAAGTTATAAATGCTTAGCAATCTATATATTTCTTCATGAGCGAGTTTGCGGGGCTTTGGTCTTATGAATTGCAAAGTGTTGTCCAGAGAATGCAGTATGGGGGCGCTGTTCGACTTGTAAACCACGATGGTGCTGAAGTGATCGTGCGTGTTGCAAAGATTGATCCAGCGAGATTTGAGTCCAACGTGCTGTATTAACAGTAATTCTTATTGATTTAGAAGTTTGACTAGGTAATCGTGCAGTCCTGCACAGTAGGCACCGCCTATGCCTGCAGCCATGATACCTGCCTTTCCTATTCGGCCCCACATCCTTCTCCTGTTTTGGCAAAGTGCACTGTATCCTGATAGCGCCATAGATGATCTTGCATCTTTTTGTGTGGTGTACTTTGGACTTTTGCCTTCCATGACGCGTTGTATGTCTATCATTGCCTCTTTCCACCTTTGGTAGCGCTTTTTTCTATCTGGATCCATCATTTTTCCCACTATTAGCTCGAGTCCTTCTCGTTTTCTGTTTTTTTCTGTCATAATGCTTGGCAGTTTTGGACGGTCTCTCGCCATTTGTATTTTCTGTGACCAATCCGCTATTACTGTGTCGCCGTTTTCTCCGTTTGGGAGGGGCGATCTTCCAGATGCTAGTTCGTACATGGTTGCGCCTAAACCGTATTGGTCTGCTCTCCAGTCAACAGGGTCTCCGAATGTTTGTTCTGGTGCCATGTATTCTGGTGTGCCAACTATTGTGTTATTGGTCATGTGTGAGCCGTCTACATTTTCTACTTTGATTAGGCCGGGGTCTGTGATTTTTACCTTTATATTGCTGTTTCTGTGGTGCAGAACGTTATTTCGCTTGATATCCCTGTGCAGTATTCCGCGACTGTGCAATGTTTCGAGGCCTTGTGCGATTTGTAATGCAACGTAAAGTAGTCTATCTTCTTCCCAGTTTTTTGTTTCTTCTGAGTCTAGTGGTAGGCCTAGTTTTTCTATGACGCTGTATGCTTGTTTTGTGCCTCTTGTTAGTCCGTATGCGAGTATGGCTGCAATGTTTGGGTCTTTTATTCCAACCCAGTATCTTTGCCTGCTTGATCTTGGCATTTGTTTTACAGGCAAGTGAGTGGTACGCACTACAACTTCACCATCAGGTCCTAGAATTCCGGTTTTGGGGTCAAACAGGGCATCGTTGACCATGTCTTTAACGCTCAGATCGCTAAGGTTTCCTAGTTCGGATGCGGCCATTTCAGCAGCAGCATCGTAATCAATAGTATCCATTTTAGCAATAATTTCATCTGCTATCATTGGCAGCCCCAGAGTTCTATAAGCGTTTGGCGTTATGTCTTGTTTGACAAGCCTTCCGTGCCAGACATATGCTTCTCCGCCACTGTTTATAGGTCGCCTTTCTGGTACTACAATGGCTTTGCCTAAGTCACATTCTGTGTCTAGTCTGCCATCTAGTGTTATGCCTTTGTAGTGTCCTAACTGGAACTCGTCCATAAGCAAGAATTAGTGTTTTCCCTTTATAAATGTTTCGCTTTTTAATCACTCTACAGGGACAAAAATAATGCCGGGGCCGGGATTCGAACCCGGGTCTCAGCCGCGAGAGGGCCGAATACTTGACCGGACTATACTACCCCGGCAAAAATTGCCCGAAGTCGCCAACGATCATCGGTTTTACGATGGCATCATTGGCGTGGGCAATATATGAAGAAAAATGGTCTTTTAAAAAGCTTATCGCTTGCACAGGGTGTAGCACCTGTCACTGCCGTCATATTTGTCTCTGCATTTGTACTCGCAGTCAAAGACTGCTTTTGGGCCGTCTGGCCCTCCGCAAGCTCCTCCTTCTGTGCAATACCCGCTTAGGCATTGTTTGTTTTCAACACAGGGCTTGCCGTCTTCTAGTTTTGTTAGCGAGCATATGCCTTTTAAACACTCCCCTGGTTTTAGGCATTCGCATGTCTGGCTGCACCCTTCGCCTATTGTTTTGCTTGCTTCGCATCCAAATACTACTTGTGCTGTTGGCGCAATGACTGGCGCTGGCACTTGTGCGCACGCAATTAATAAAAACAATACCCCTACTGTCCATTTCATATATGGCTGGAAATTGAGCTGGTTTAATAATTTTAGCGCAAACATTTAAAAGTGGTTAATCATCTAGAATATTATGCAAAAGAGGGTGTTGTTTGGCTGGATTTTTTTGCTGGTTGGCTCTCTTGCTCCGCTTACTTGGCTCGTGGTTGGACGTCCTGAGTATATTTTCTGGTTTAGCAACCATACTTTCATTATTTTGGGTTTGGCTTTGTTGTTTAGGAGTCCGTTTTGGGCTTTTGCTGAGCTTTGTCTTGGCGCGTTGCCTGAATTGTTATGGAGTGTTGATTTTCTATCAAGGGTTTTTACCGGCAGCCATGTTTGGGGTTTTACTTCTTACATGTTCAAGAATGGTGCTTTTGACTGGCTGCATCTTTATAGTTTTCAGCACATCTTGTTCATCCCGGCTGCTTTGTACGCGATGTATTTGCTTAAGGGTCCTGTAAGGCGGGCGTGGCTTGGTAGTATTGCTCATGGTGCCGTAATCTGGGGCTTTTCTTTTGCCTTTTATGACTTCAACATTAATTGTGTTTATTACAAGTGTATTTTTGATTTGCCTTTCTACAAGCTTGCTTGGCCAGCGCTTATGCTTTTGCACGTATTTCTAGTTTATTTTGTCGTGCTTAAATTATATAAGAAAAAGAAATAATAAAAAAATTTATCTTGTCTTTTGCATGGAGTAGACTTCTTTTAGCGCTACTACCAAGGCTGCAGCTGCTGTGAAGGCTATGTATGCTCCAAGCATTCTGCCAACCAAATCGCCTATTACTGATTGCAGTGCGACTCCAGCTACTACTAGTGCTAATGTTGCTAGCAGGAATCTGCCTGTTTCTTTGGCTGTTACGTTTAGTAAGCCTACTACTAGACCAAGAAGTACTAGCCAGAGTGCTTGTACTTGTATCCAGCCTGCTACGATCGCTATCACTAGGCCGACATAGAATGCTATTCTTCCAAATGTTTCCGTACCCATATTAAATCACCTCGTTTTAACTCTTAAACTCGTTCTTTATTTAAAAAGCTTACTGCCAGAACTGGTTAAACGCCCTTTGTACTACTTCTGATAGTGCTGGATGAATATGCACTGCACTTGTAATGCGTACTATGCCAGGCCTTGCTTTCATCGCAACTATTACTTCGTGTATGAGTATGCTTGCGTGTGTTCCTATGATATGGCACCCTAAGATTTCTGTTGTTTTGGGGTGAACTAGTACTTTTACAAATCCGTCATTGTCTTCTATTGCTTTTCCGTAGCCTGTGTTTTTGTAATCATAAATTAATTTAACATACGGTATCTTTTCTTTTTTCAGTTCATCTTCTGTTTTTCCTACTCCTGCTACTTGTGGTGATGAGAATGCTGCGTGTGGCATTGCGTAATAGTCAACCGGCACTTTGGTTCGGAAAGCGTTGCTGACAACATACAGTGCTTCCAGGTTTGCGCTGTGTTTGAGCATGTATATTCCTGCTATGTCTCCTATTGCCCAGATTCCTGGCACGTTTGTTTCCAGGTATTCGTTGACTTTGACAAAGCCTCTTTCATTTGTTTTAACTCCTGTTGCTTTTACGTTTAGAATGTCTGAATTTGGTATTCTTCCTGTTGCAATTAGCAATGTATCACCTGTGAATTGTCCTTTGTTTGTTTCTACTATTATGTTTTTTCCTTTTTTGTGAACTCTTTTTATGTCGGCATTTAGAATCACTTTGTGTTTTCTCTTGTATACTTCTGTGAATCTTTGCGCAATCTCGCTGTCTTCGTTGTTCATTAGCAAGTTGCCTCTTTGTATTATTGTGACTTTTGTTCCTAGTGCTCCGAAGAAGTGTGCGAGTTCTGCTGCTATATAGCCTCCGCCGATGATCGTTAGTTTTTTTGGCTGCTTCTGCAATCGTAATGCTTCGTCAGAAGTTATGTATGGCACTTCTTTTAGTCCTGGTATTAGTGGTATGTTTGGTCTTGCTCCTGCGCAGATGAAGATTTTGTCTGCTATTATTGTGTCTTTTCCGACTTGTAAAGTTTTTTTACCGATAAATTTTGCCTGCGTTTTGTAAACCGTGATGTTTTTTGCTGTTTTGTTTCCTTGTTCTATTTCTTTTGCTTCTTTGTCAACAAATTTGTTTACTCTGTTGATGAGTTGTTTCCAGTTTAGTCCTGTTATTTTCGATTTAATGCCGAACAGGTGGCTTCTTTGTATTGTTTCTGCTACGTCCGCGCTGTGGATTAGCATTTTGGATGGTATGCACCCTCTGTTTAGGCATGTTCCTCCGAATGGTCCTGCTTCAACTATTGCCACTTTTTTGCCCATTTGTGCTGCTGCTGAAGAAATTTCTAGGCCAGAACCTGCGCCTATTACTATTACATCATACCTCTTTTGCATGGCTGATTTGTTCTCTGTTGTTTATATAAATGTTTACTTGAATGATTCTATATTTTTATTCTCATTATCCTGTCGTCGCCTATTCTTGGCACTCCTCTTCCATCTCTATTTGAAGTTGTAAAGTAGATATAGCCATCGTGGTATTTGACTTCTCGCATTCTTCCCAAGTCTTCAAGGAATATTTCTTCTGAGACTACTTTGCCGTTTGTTATTTCAAATTTTCTTATTTGTGATCCTCTTAGTCCTGCAACGTACAAGTTGCCTTTGTCGTCAAATGTTGCTCCTCCTGGTGCTAGTGTCCAGTCTGCAAAGCATCTTATTGGTGCTTCGTATCCTTCATGTGCTGTGCATTCTGCTATTGGCCATCCGTAATTTGTTCCTGACGTGATTATGTTTATTTCGTCGTTTTGTTGCGGCCCGTGTTCTGGTGCAATCATTATTCCATTGTGCCATGCCAGTCCTTGTGGATTCCTGTGCCCATACGAATAAACTGGTGAGTTTAGGAATGGGTTATCTGTTGGTATTGTTCCGTCTTTGTTTATTCGTAATATTTTGCCTGCTAAAGAGTTTAACTCTTGTGCAAGCATTTGTTGTCCTGCATCACCTGTTGTTATATATAGCAAGCCATCTGGTCCGAATTCTATTCTGCCCCCGTCATGATAGCTGGCTCCTGGTATCGCGTCAACTAGAATTTTTTCTTCTTTTAATGTTTGGTCGTAAACAAATCTTGACACCCTGTTAAGCGTTTCTCCTGTTTGATACGTGTAGTAAATGTAAACATTTTTTTCAAACTCTGGATCTATTGCAATCCCAAGCAGTCCTCCTTCGCCTATTGGCGCAGAGCTTATTTTGGCTATTTGTTTAGCTTCCTGAGTGTAGTGATAAACATTTCCGGTTTCTCTTTCTGTGAACAGGAAGCTTCCATCTTTGAAGAATGCTATTGCCCATGGAACTTCAAGGTTTTCCACTAATATGTCTAATTGAGGATTGTTTGCACAGCTACCCAGAAGAATTAGAATAATCAGCCCTTTTTTCATACGCCGCCGCCCGGATTTGAACCGGGATATCCGTTAGGAAACAGCCTTTCGCGAATTAAGTTCCAGGGCTGCGCAGTACCGGGTTGTGCCACGGCGGCATGAATTGTAGAAGTCTATCTAGTTATTATAAAGGTTTAGAAAAAAAAAGAAAAGAAATTTTGAAATTCTTACTTTCCGAATGTGTGGTGGTATCCTGATACTAGGAACAGCAATGCAAAGACCAGGTCTGCCCATGATTGTGTGGTCCAGCCCAAATATCCTGCCACCAATGCTCCAATAATGTATATCCATCCTCTTGTTTTTGATTCCATTTCGAATCACCTCGTTTGCTATTGAAAAGTCAAATCTAGTATATAAATATGGCGGATAAACGTATATATACTTCGGCAGCTTCCTTTTGATTATGGGGGAACTCAAGTGGCCTAGGCGTCTTGTGATTGTCAGGCATGGCTATTCAAGGATGAACGAAGCACATGATATAGCCAACTTGTTAAGCGCAGAAAAGCAACCTGTTGAGTTGCTTGAAAACACGCGAGATATGGACGTCCCCTTAACTGAGGAAGGTGAGTCCCAAGCCACTGAGACTGGCAAGTTCCTTGCAAAAGAAGAGGTGTTTGATGCTACTTTTTCTTCGCCCTACAGGAGATGTATTGATACCGCAAGGCATATCATGGCAAAGTTTGATCATCCTGTGCGTTTATTTATTGACAATCGTCTGCGTGAGCGGGAAACAGGATGGATGTATGGAATGACTGCTAGCGCAATAAAAGCCAGGTTTCCAGATGAAGCGGATAGACGAAAGCGTGATGGGCGTTACTGGTATAGACCGCCAGGAGGGGAGAATTTTCCTGATGTCGAGCAGCGCGTGCACAGCTTTTTGGACAAGCTGCATCGTGACCATAAAGGACAGAATGTGCTTATAGCAACACATGGAATTACTTATTTGATATTCCGAGCTTTGTTTGAACATCTAGGAGAAACGGAGCTAATGCAAATTGATCGAGAAAACCCTGTTCCGAATTGCGGCATACAGATTTATACGATAGATACGTCAAAGTATCCAGAAGGAAGGTTAAAACTGGCGGAATATAATCGCATTGCATATACTAAAAAATAGTGGCGGTGGCGTGATTTGAACACGCGACCCATGCCTTATGAAAGCATTGCTCTGCCAGGCTGAGCTACACCGCCGTACTATTGTCTTCGAGAATAAGTGTTTAAAAAGATATCTACTAAACACCAATTGAGGGTTCTGGCATTAAGAATTCTTTTTTGCATTTCATGCACAGGTGTCTTCTGTGTGGATTCTTTGCAAAAAGGCCTTCGTCCAAATGCGGAGCACCACAATAAGTGCAGAAGATTTTCATTTGCGCTTTCTTGATGTCTTGACTGGTTGGCTCTACGCTTCCAAGCGTGTTAACAATTGATTCTTTTATCTTCTTAAGTTCTTCAGGCGTTGTCTTTTGTTCCGGCCAGTGTTTTAGTCCGTCATTTGTGTATCTTGGTATAATGTGCAAGTGTGTATGGAATACCATTTGTCCTGCTGCTGGTTTTGTATTGAATATTGTATTGAAACCATCTGCCTTTACTGCCTTTATGACTGCTGGCGCGATTTTTTTGGTTTTGGACATTATTTCTGCTAGCACATCATCCGGTGTTTCTAACAAATCTGTGAAGTGAGCTTTGGGTACAACTAGCGTGTGTCCTTTGTTGCTCGGGTGTATGTCTAAGAATGCTACTATTTTGTCATTTTCGTAAACAAAGTCTGCCGGAATTTCTTTTTTAACTATTTTGCAGAATATGCAATCGTTCATTTGTTCACATCAAATGCTTGTTGAACCAGTCTATACTGTATTGAGCTACGAGTTTGAAGGATTCCTCATCGTAATCGTGACCGGCGCCTGGAATGATTTTTAGTGGTGCATTTGCAGCGTGTGCTAGTGCTTTGCCTTGTCTTGGCGCTACTGCTTCATCTCGTTCAGCATGAAACACTAGCAATGGAGCTTTTATTTTTTTTGCGGAGCGCAGAAGATCGTATTTCTGATAATCCTGCCAAAAAGTGTACTTTGTCTTGAACTTTTCATCTTTCCAAGGTATTGCGTATCCTGTTTTTTCCCATTCTCTAAATCCTTTTGTGCCCATGATTTGCCGGAACACTGGTTCGGCATCGACTGGAGCACAGCTCGCAATGACGGTTTTGATGCGTGAATCCTGCTGTGCTGCAAAAATGGAGATTGCTCCACCAAGAGAATGCCCGGTTACGCCTATTCTTTTCACGTCAACGATACCTGATGAAGCGAGTGCTGTGATTGCGTGTTTGGCATCAGCGATTTCTTGTGTTACAGTGATATCTTCAAATTTTCCTTCACTTTCGCCTGAACAGGTAAAATCAAATCGCAATGCAATGAAGCCTGCCTGGGCAAAGTTTTCTGCGAGTTTCTGGTATTTTTCAGTATCTTTGTTGCCTGCGTATCCGTGGTATATAACAATGCCCGGTCGTCTTAGCAGATATTTGTCATCCGGAATGTGAAGAACTCCTTTAAGTGTTTGGCCTTTATCGTTTTTGAATGTGATGGGCTTTTTCATGAATCATTCTCAGCTTTCTTGACTTTCTTAGCTCTGGGCTTCTTTGCTTTGGCTGCTGGTTTTGCCAGCGATTTCAAGTAGGCTATATTTTCTGCATATTTTGTTCTTCTACGCGGGTCCCACGGCAGTTTCAACGCATCAAACTCTTGACAAGTCTTAATGCCTGCTTCTTCTGCTTCTTCGCAGGTAAATCCTCGTGATTTTCTTTTCATTCCTCTGTGAATTACATATGCTTGGTGCATTTTACTCCTCCGAATTTATGAGGAGACCCGCCGAACTAGTTCGGCGATGCCTCCACTAATTTCATTATCTCTGTTAGCGAGATTATCTTGTTTGGAAACTCTCTTCTTCCCTTTCTATCCAAAAGGTATGCTTTAATCCCTGCTGCTTCTGCTCCTTTGATGTCTGTTTCTATGCTGTCTCCTATTGAGATAACGTTTTCTTTTTTTAGTTTTAATTTTTTCAGTGCTGTTTCAAACAATCCTTCTGTTTTTAGTTTGCCTTGTTCGCAGCTCAGGAATATGTTATCAAAAAGGTCATTCATTCCAAATCTTTCAAGTACTGGCTCTACGCTGTTTGTTGGCGCATTGCTTATTAGGGCAACTTTTATTTTCTTTTCTTTTAGCGCTTTTAGCGTGTCTATTGTATCCGGGTACACTTTTGCCAGTAATCTGTTTTTGTTCCATACGCCGATTAGTTTTTCAATGACTATTGGTATTGGGTCAACGTTGAATGCCTTGCAGACTTCTGTAAATCCTGCTGCTTGGTCTTCGTACTTCTTGGTCATCAGCACTCTTTCGAATTGTTCTGCAAATTCTCCGAATGGCATTCTGACTTGTAATATGCTGAAGCTTTGTTTTAGGGGAGAGTATGTTCCATTCTCCACTAGCGTTCCCCAAAAGTCGAAGAATACCCCCTTGATCATATTGTTCTGGGTATAGGGGGGCTTTAAAAATGTTACTGTTGGATTTAAGTGGACAGGGCGGGATTTGAACCCACGGCCTCCCCGCTGCCAGCGGGGCGTTCTACCGGGCTGAACTACCTGCCCTTAAAGCTTTCATCCAATATAACGGTATAAATAAGTTTCTAGTTGTAGCTTCTACCACAGCAACAATTTAAACAGTCAATAGATAACTTTCTGCATATGAATCAAGTCTACAAAATTATGTATCAGGCTGTTCAGAGAACGCCGCAGGGATGCGAGATTAATTCTTCAAACGCAGTGCTTTATAGGGATACCCCTCTGCCTCAGGCAACTTTCAGGAAGCTCACGAAGCAATTATTTGCCCAGCATGGCGATGACTTGGATGCCGTAGTTGATGAGCTTGTAAGCAAGCATGGTTTCAGTGAGCCTGACCAGGCAGTTGCAATGGTTCAGGTGGATGACAAAGGCAATATTCACATTAAATAGAAAAGATTTTTATTTGCAGAACCATCCTTTTTCTGTATGGAAAAAGCGGTGCAAGTGTTGAAGATTCTGCAGAAGACTTATCCTGGTGCAAAATATTATTTGAATTTCAAGACTCCTTTGGAATTGTTGGTCGCAGCCATTCTTTCTGCACAAGTAAGAGATGAGGTTGTTAACAAGGCAACCCCTCCCTTGTTTGCTAAGTACAAGAAAGCTGATGATTACGCCAGGGCAAGTGTACAAGATTTGTTGAAATACATTAAGTCCATCACTTTTGCCGGCAACAAGGCCAAGAATATTATTGCTGCCTGCAAGATGCTTGTTAAAAAGCATTATGGCAAGGTTCCGAAGACAATTGAGGAATTAATAGAGCTTCCAGGCATTGGAAGAAAGACAGCTAATTCTATTTTGCAGAATGCGTACGGCATTGTTGTTGGAATACCTTGCGATACTCACGTTCTTCGTGTTTCTTACCGTTTGGGTTGGACTAAGAACACTAATCCTGATAAAATTGAGCAAGACCTGATGAAACTTACAGAAAAGCAATGGTGGGACAAGATTCCTAAGCTTTTGAAAGCCCACGGCCGTGCCATCTGCCAAGCCCCAGATCCATATTGCGGCAAGTGTCCTGTTAACAAGTTGTGTCCGAAGGCTGGTGTGAAGAAGCGCCTTTAATCTAAGAATGCTTTCAGTTTGTTTAACGCTGCGCGCCGCATGCTTATTGTGTTTTTCTCTTCTTGCGGCATTTCCGCATATGTTTTATTATATCCTTCTGGTTGGAAGATTATGTCCCAGCCAAACTTGTTTGGACCTCGTGGTGGAACTATGTTTCCTCGCACAGAACCCTCGAAATAGTGGATGTCGTTGGGATTGCGGGCATATCCTATAATTGTGCGCGCTTCTGCTTTTGTATCGCCCAGTTTTGATGACAAGTTATAGAGTCCTGCGTTTCCTATTGTTTGTAAAAACCATTTTATTAGAGGGCCTGGCAGCCCTTTTAAGCAATCGAGATAGAGTGAAGTGTCTTCAACTATGAACTCTATTCCTTGCCTGTGCGAAAATGCTTCTGCGAGTTTTGCTGCAATTATTTTGTGCGCGTCTATTTCTTGTATTTCCGGTAAATCTATTTCTAATTGTTCAACTTGTGGAAGTATTGCTTTCACTTCTTCAAATTTTTTCTTGTTTCCGGTTATGAAATATAATGTCATATGGACGCGCCGAGATTTGAACTCGGGGCCCCATCGTTGCGAACGATGTGCTCTGCCAGGCTGAGCTACGCGCCCGTGGTTAGAAAGCCGTTTTGGACGCTATTTAAACCTTTTCCAACTCTTTCACTATCTGCACTCCTTGGCTCGTCCCTATTCTCGTCGCTCCTGCTTTTATCAAAGAAATTGCTTGTTTTGCCGTTCTTATTCCGCCTGACGCTTTGATGTTGAACTTTCCTACTGCTTTTTTGATTAATTTGATGTCTTTTACTGTTACTCCCCTTGGCCCGTATCCAGAGCACGTTTTGACAAAGTTTGCGCCTGATTGTTTTACTAGCTTGCTCGCCTTGATTATTTCTGCATCTGTCAAATATCCTGTTTCTATTATGACCTTGACCGTTCTTCCTTTTGCAGTTTTCACAACCGCTCTAATATCTTTTGACACATTCGAATATCGTCTTGCCTTAAACCAGCCAATGTTAATCACCATATCTATCTCGTGTGCACCATTTTTTATTGCTTCTTTTGTTTCAAACACTTTGTCAGCAGTTGTATTCAGCCCTAGTGGATACCCGACTACTGCTATTTGTTTTATTCCGCTTCCTGCTATTTCTTTTTTGATGATAGGAGCATAGCAAGGTAATGCATCTACGCCCCAGAATCCGTGTTTTTTTGCTTCAGAGCATAATTTTTTGACATCCGCAGGTGTGGATGTTGGTGAAAGAAGTGCCGCGTCTATGTATTTTGATAGCAGGATCATTTAAGTTTTAGCGCCTTTTTGATTGCTTCTTTGTCGTATCCAACAATAATCGTCCCATTAATATCCAATACTGGCACGCCCATTTGTCCGCTTTTTTCTATCATTTCTTGTGCTGCTGTTTGGTCTTTGCTGACGTCTACATCTTTGAACTCTATTTTGTTTTCTTTCAAGAATTCTTTCGCAGCATGACAATATGGGCAGGTTGGTGTTGAGTAGACTGTGACTTTTGGTTTTTTTGTTTCTGGCATATGTTTCACCTCAAATTTGTTTCAAATTTGAGACTTGCCGAACGTCAATTCGGCATTGCCTCAATTGCAATAGCATTCTTTTTGTGCGCATACAGGACAGCGTTGTTCCATTGTGCTGCCGTCTTTCCGGCATTTTGCTGGCCTGTGGCTTTTCGCCCCGCATTTCGGGCAGATGAATTCTTTCATCTCTTTTTTAGATTTTAAGGCGTTATTTAAATGTTATGTTGAATCAATAATTATGTTCTTGTAACCATTTTAGTATTTTCGGCGCCAAGTCATTCTTGACAAACATGTTTGTGCCGTGTCCTGCATCTTCGTATATTTGTAGTGTTGCTGTTGGGTTTTTGTTTTTTATTTCTTGTGCGGTTTGCGCGCTGTATTGGTCATCTTTGCTTGCTACAACTAAGAATGGTTTGTTGAACTTTGTGTTGTCTATTTTTACTCCTCTGTATTCGAGTCCTGGGCTTAATAGAACGACTGTTTTCACGTCTGGATCGCTTGCCGCGTAGTTGAATGCAATGTTTGCTCCTATGCTTGCTCCCATGAGTGCTAATTTTTTGACATCTGCTCCTTGATTCTCCAGTACGCTTTTTGCTGCCGCAACATCTAGTGTCATTTTGTTGAAGTCTTCTGGTGTATATTGTTCCCAGTTTCCTGTGCTCAATCCGTGGCCTCTTGAATCAATTGCGATTACCGTGTACCCGTTTTTTTGCAGCCATTTTGCTATTGAGTCCCAGTCTGTTCTGCTTCTTCTGAGCATGTGTAGTAGAATTATTGCCGGGCTTCCTTGCTTTGCCGGATAGATTTGGTATGCTATTGTTTGCCCGTCTGTTGTTGTTGCTGTTCCACTTGGTAGTGTTCCTGTTAGTGGTTTTAGTTGTGGTTGTTGTATCATTTCTGCTTGTTGCGCGCACGCGATCAATAATATTAGTAGTAGAATTGCTGTTTTCATGTTACTATGAGCTTGCCCTTCATGCCATTTTCTTCATGCCCTGGTATTCCGCATGTGAATGTGAATATTCCTTCTTTGTCTGCTACGAATTCTATTGCAATATCTTCTCCTACTGGGAGTTCTTCGTCAATGCCGTATGCTATCATTGTGAACGTGTGTGGCACGTCTACAGAAGTTACTATTAGTCTT
>CAZXKS010000017.1:17647-19955 GCA_964641265.1 uncultured Methanosarcinales archaeon
GTATGCTATCATTGTGAACGTGTGTGGCACGTCTACAGAAGTTACTATTAGTCTTACGTTGTCTCCTTTTTTGACTTTTATTTCGCTTGGCAGGAACTCGAACCTTTTTGCTTCGATTTTTATTTCAACGATTGTTGGTTCTGTTGGTGGTGGTTCATATTTTGGTTTTTCTGGAAAACTTGGAGTTATGATTTCTATTTCTGTTATTGGTTGAGGTGCTGGAGCTGGTTTTGGTGCCGGCGCGCACGCAATTACAATCAGTAGAATTGCTAATACCAGTGCCTTTTTCATGTTTTGTTATAGACAGAGTTCGCTATTTAAACGTTTCTCCACACTAGCCATATTCCTATCAGGAATACCGGTATCGTTAGCCATTGTCCCATTGTTAATGGTCCATAGCTTGGCAGGTCTTTGATGAATTCTACTGAAAAGCGGAATATGCTATATAATATCATAAAGATTCCGAATAGTTTGCCGTCTGGCCATTTTTTGTTGCGTTGTGAATAGAGTATTCCGAAAATTATTATGTTATACGCTACTTCGTATAGTTGTGTTGGGTGTCTTGCTCCTTCTGCTCCTGGGAATATTACGCCCCATGGTAAATTTGTAGCTACTCCGTATAGTTCTCCGTTGATGAAGTTGCCTATTCTTCCAAAAGCGTTGCCTAGTGCTAGTGGCACACAGAACGTGTCTGCCAGTCTTAGTATTGGTATGCCTTTTTTTCTTGAGTACCAGAAGCCTGCCAAGAATATGCCTAGGAATCCTCCGTGGAAGCTTAGCCCTCCTTCCCAGATAAAGAGTATTCTCCATGGCGCTTCAATGAAATAGGATGGGTTGTAGAATATTGCGTAAAATAGTCGTGCGCCTAGTATCATGCACACGACCATTAAGCCTAACAGGTTGTCTAGTTCTTTTTCTGTTAGGCTTAGTTTGCCTTGTCTTATTGCTGCTCGAACATAGTAATAAGTTACTAAGAATGCCAGTACGTACATTACCCCATACCATCTAATTTCTAGTGGTCCTAATTGTAGTATTGTTGGGTTAAGTGTGTGGATGTACATGGCTTAGTACTCTTGTTGCGTATACTCTTATCAGGTTCATTACTGGAAACAATAATATTAGTCCTATGACCAGTGCTGCGTCAACGTTTATTTTGCCTATGTTGTTTAGTATGAATTGGGTTGTTAGGAACATGCTTGCGCTGATTATAATTAGCGGTACTGTTATGTTGATTGGTGTTTTGAATATTGTTCTTGCTCTTAGTGTTGGATAGCTGACAAAAGCAGATATTCCAAGAAGCAACAATGCAATGAATAGTATTTTTCCTGCTATGTTTGGCGTGCCTGGCGCTAGTTTTTGTATTATTAGGTGGCGCATGCTTATCATGACGTCAAAGAGTTTGAATAAAACGTATCCTGTTATCCAGATTAGATTAACTCGTGCAAATCCTAGCATGTATTTTTTGTAAGTTAGTTTTTGTCCTGCTATTTTTGTTGCCATCCACCAGCTTGTGCCGTGGAAGATGTTGTATATGATGTAGATTACTATGAATAACATTCCGATTAGTGTTATTAGTTTCCATGTTAGTGGGCGTAGTTGTGGTCCCATTAGTTGTCCTAGCAGTCCTGTTGGCATTTCTCCTGCAAGTATTGTTGATAGTTCATTTGCCAGGAGTATTGAGTGTTCTACTATTTTGTCTTTTAATGGTGTTGTGAAAAATCCCCATGCGACAAAGAAGAGTGCATCTGTGAGTGATGCCATCACGAGCCAGAATGCTTGTTCTTTTATCAAATAGAGCGAGTTGATGAGTTCTTTTACTACCAGTGTTTTTGATAGGTCTTTCATGTGGAGTTTATGACTTGTTGCAGTGCTTGTTGCGCTGTTGGTGTTGGGAAGAGTTTGTCAATGTTTGCGGTTATTAGCGCGATTATTATTAACACTATTATGATGATGACGATTAACCCCCAGTCCCCCTTTTCCATAAAACAGTCTCAGAAACGTTGGCTTTTTAAAGTTTATGCACTCCTTAATGGAAAAAGATGGTGCACTTGTCTGAACGCGAGGAGCAATTGCCTGATCAGGCGATTGAGAAGTTGTTGGAGATTCTTGTAGAGCATCCTTCTGTTTTGTCTTTGGGTCCTGGCGAGCCTGATTTTGAGTTGCCTAAGCCTTTGGTTGCTGAAGTTAAGCGTCTTGCTAGCAGTGTTAATCATTATGCTACTGCTGGTGGATTGTTAGAATTAAGAGAAGCTATTTGTAAGAAGTTGCGCCGCGATAATAATATTAAGGCATCTCCTAAGAATGTTGT
>CAZXKS010000018.1:0-18776 GCA_964641265.1 uncultured Methanosarcinales archaeon
GACAGCATGAAGATGTTGATTGCTATCGGGCTTATTAGCGCTGTTATTCCCATGATGATGCAGGCATCCACAACTACTGTTCCTAGCAAGTCTCCTACTGCGAGGTCTCCGTGTCCTTTTCTTACGCTTTGCAGCGCGAATGTAAATTCTGGCAGTGTTGTTCCAAGTGCTACGAGGACGAGGCCGATGAGAAGTGTTGGAATGCCGAGTTCTTCTGCCAACGAGCCCGTGCTTTGGACTATGTAATATGCGCTGATTAGCATAACAGTTATGCTAACAACAAATATCGCTGTTTGCTTTATCCAGTGGTCGCGCATTTCAAACGGCTTGTGGAAGTATGCTCTCTCTTTGAGCAGGACTAGCATGAAGCCTATTCCTGCGAAGAGCATGATTGCTCCATCTATGCGTGAGATGATTCCATTCAGGCCTAGGAGAATGGGAAGTAGTATGAGCACGGCAAAGTACAGGTCTTTCTTGATGATGGAGCTGTGTATTCTTATTGGGTGTCCTGCGAGCGCGACAAGTCCTAAGATTAGTGTTAAGTCTGCTATGTTTCCGCCAAGAAGAGTGCCTACGCCTATTCCCGGCTCGCCTTTGAGTGCTGAGATTATGCTGATAAAGCCTTCTGGCAGTGATGATACCATGGCTATTAGAATGAAACTTGTTACGAATTCTGTTAGTTTGAAAAATCTGGCGATGTGTGTTGATGCTTTTACTGCGAATTCCGCGCTTTTTACAAGCACGATGCAGGCGATGATGAATACGAGCACCTCTTTTAGCATTAGGCGAGTGAAGTTATTCTCATTATTAAAGATTGTCTTTCAGGTAAAGTCGGGTTGTGTGATTTTCGAGGCCGCTCTGGTCTTCCAGACCGATTTTTTCTCCCTCTCGCAGGTGCGAGGGAGAAAAAATCACCTCGACCGTAGCCGAGGCAGAGCGGCACATCACTAAAGAGCTACTGCCTTTCACAATCTTTATATATAATTAGAGCTAACCGTTACAATTATGGTAAAGGATCCATCTTGCGGGATGGATGTTAGCCCCATTACCGCAAAGTTTTCGTTGAAAAAGAATGGTGAGACCTTCTATTTTTGCAGCAGGGAGTGTCTTGAGCAGTTTGAACGCCGTGATGAAAAGACAATCATTCCTATTTCTGGCATGCATTGTGCCAGTTGTGTTTCTTCAATAGAGGCTGCCTTGAAGAAGTTGCCTGGTGTTGAGAAGGCTGTTGTTAATTTTGCTTCTTCAAAAGCGTATGTTGATTTTAATCCTGCTTTGGTTTCAGAGAATATTTTGAAAGAGGCGATTGAAAAAACCGGTTACAAAACTGAAAAGCACGAAACGATTGCTGAAACTGGAAAGATTACTTTAGCCATTTCTGGCATGGAGAGCCAGCATTGTGTTGGCATTGTTGAGAAGACTTTGCAAAAGTTGCCCGGTGTTTCTAAGATTAAGGTTAATTTGGCAACAGAAAAAGTTGAGATTGTTTATGATTCTGCCAAGACAAATATTGATGTTATGATTTCTGCTGTGAAGAATGCAGGCTATGGGGCTTCTAAGCTTGATTTTGAAAAAGAGGCAAGGCAGGCAGAAGTGCGTATGTGGAAGCGGAGGATGTGGATTTCTGGCATTTTCGGCATTCCTTTGTTGTATTTGGCAATGGGCCACATGGTTGGCTTGCCTTTGCCAGAGCTCAGCTCCAAATTAAATGCAATTATCCAGTTTGTTCTTGCAACGCCTATTATTTTGGCTGGCGGCGAGTTTTATACTAAAGGCTTGCGTGCCTTGTTGATTAACCGCATGCCGAACATGGATAGTTTGGTTGCGGTTGGTACTGGCGCGGCGTACGTCTACAGTTTGTTCGTCGCGGTTATGATTTTCGTTGGAAAATCTGGTTACACGACTGAGATGTTGTATTTTGAGATTGCTGGTTTGATTGTTGCTTTTATTATCATGGGGAAATTGTTGGAGGCCATTGCAAAAGGTAAGACTTCTGAGGCTATTAAAAAGCTTCTTGGCTTGCAGCCTAAGACTGCTATTGTTATTCGTGATAAAAAGGAGTTTGAGATTTCTATTGAGGAGGTTCAGGTTGGTGATCTTGTTGTCGTAAAGCCTGGCCAGCGGATTCCTGTGGATGGTTTTGTTAAAGAAGGCCATTCTAGTGTTGATGAAAGTCCTATTACTGGCGAGAGTATTCCTGTGGAAAAGGTTGTGAATGACAAGGTGATTGCGGGTACTGTTAATAAGACGGGTTCTTTTGTTTTTCGTGCTACTAAGGTTGGTGCTGATACTGTTCTTTCCCAGATTATCCGTATGGTTGAGGAAGCTCAGGGTTCTAAGGCGCCGATTCAGCAGTTGGCTGACAGGATTTCTTTTTATTTTGTTCCAGCAGTAATCTTGATCGCCATTTCGAGTTTTGCTGTTTGGTATTTTCTCGGCAGTACTGCTTTTGGTTTTACTACTTTTATTGCTGTTTTGATTATTGCTTGCCCGTGCGCTTTGGGCTTGGCAACGCCTACTGCTATAATGGTTGGTACTGGCAAGGCTGCCGAGTATGGTATTTTGTTCAAGAATGCTGAGGCTTTGCAGCGTTCCAGGGAGTTGGACGTTGTTGTTTTTGACAAGACTGGAACTTTGACGATTGGCAAGCCTGTTGTTACTGATATTGTTCCTGTGGGAGATTCTAAGCCTGCTGGAATTCTTCAATTGGCTGCTATTTTGGAAAAGCGTTCCGAGCATCCTTTGGCCGAGGCTGTTCTTAATGCTGCTCATGAAAGGCATTTGGCTGTTCCCGCACCATCTGCTTTCCAGTCGATTACTGGCAAGGGCGTGGCAGCAAAGTATCAAGGAAAGGTTTTGTACTTAGGCAATCGTGCTTTGATGGAGGATAAGAGTGTTGACTTTAAGGATGTGGAAAGTAGGGTTTCTGAGTTGGAAGAGCAGGGCAAGACTGTTGTGTTTTTGGCTGCGAAGAAATTGCTTGGCGTAATTGCTGTTGCTGACCAGTTGAAGCCTTTTGCAAAGGAGGCTGTTGCTGAGCTTCACAGGCTTGGCAAGAAAGTTATGCTTATTACTGGTGATAACGAAAGGGTTGGCAGGGCTATTGCTGCACTGGTCGGCATTGATGATGTTATGGCGGGTGTTTTGCCTGGCCAGAAGGCTGAGAAGATTAAGGAATTACAAGCTAAGGGTTTGAAGGTTGCAATGGTTGGTGACGGTATTAATGATGCTCCTGCGCTCACGCAAGCTGATGTTGGTATTGCTATTGGTTCTGGAACTGATATCGCCATTGAGTCTGGTAATGTTGTGCTTATCAAGGAGGATTTGAGGGATGTTGTTACTGCGATGTCTTTGAGCAAGTACACAATGTATAAAATCAGGCAGAATTTGTTTGCCGCGTTTGTTTACAATGTTGTTTTGATTCCTGTTGCTGCTGGCGCTCTTTACCCGCTCACTGGCTGGCTTTTGAATCCTGTGCTTGCCGGTCTTGCGATGGCGTTGAGCAGTGTTAGCGTTGTTTCTAATAGCTTGTTGATGCGGTTTTACAAGCCTCGCCTTTACAAGAGCATGCCGATGCCGTAAAGTTTTTAAATGGCTTGGTATTAATTAAATTTGTAAAAGAGGTGGGATTTATGGCGCAAGATAATAAGGAGTTAATGAACATTGGAGTTTGGGCGGTTATTGCTATCGTGGCAATTGTCTTTATTGTTCGATACTTCTTGTGAACAACAATCTTTTTAAAGCCCTTCTTTTTTTCATTGGAATATAACTATATCGAGGGGTGTTTTACATGTTATGGATTGTTTGGATTATTAGTTTGTTGTCACTAGGCTTTGCTGTGTGGCTGATGAAGGACGTCCTTAAGCGGCCTACTGGTACTCCTAAAATGCGGGAGATTTCTGATCTTATTAGGATTGGCGCGAATGCGTTCATGAGGCGTCAGTACACTACTATTGCAGTGATTAGCGTTATTTTTGCTGTTGCTATCTATTTCACTTATAGGTATCTTGGGCAAGCTTCGCTTGGTTGGATTACCGCTATTGGTTTCTTGTTTGGCGCAACTTGTTCTGCTGTTGCCGGAATCATTGGCATGTGGATTGCTGTAAGGGCAAACGTGAGAGTTGCTGCTGGTGCGCAGAAGAGTATGAATGATGCTTTGGTGCCTGCATTACGTGGTGGCGCTGTGAGCGGTATTTTCATTGTTTCTTTGAGCCTTTTAGGAATTGCTTTGTTGTTCAGCATTTTGGGCATTTGGCATGATATCAAGGAGATTCCTTTCTTGATTGTTGGTTATGGTTTTGGCGCCTCGTTCGTTGCTTTGTTTGCCCAGTTGGGCGGCGGTATTTACACTAAGGCAGCTGATGTTGGTGCTGACTTGGTTGGCAAGGTTGAGAAGAATATTCCTGAGGATGACCCTAGAAATCCTGCTGTTATTGCTGACTTGGTTGGTGATAATGTTGGTGATTGTGCGGGTCGTGGTGCTGATTTGTTTGAATCAACTGCTGCAGAGAACATTGGCGCGATGATTATTGGGGTTGCGTTGTTCCCGGTCTTTGGCGTTAATGGTATTTTGTTCCCGTTGATTGTTCGTTCTTTTGGACTGCTCGCCAGTATTGTTGGCGTTATGTCTGTGAGTATGAAAGAGCGAACCAATCCGATGTGGGCTTTGACTAAGGGTTACATTATTACTTCTGTTCTTGCCACTGCCGCATTTTATTTCGTTACTATGCGCATGCTCGGCAGCATTTCATTCTTTTATGCTGGCCTGGTTGGAATTGTGACGAGTATTTTGATCGTCTTGATTACAATGTATTATACAGAGTCTGAGTACAGGCCTGTTAGGGCGATCGCAAAAGCGTGTCAGACTGGCCATGCTACCAATATCATTCGCGGTTTTGCTGTTGCGCTTGAATGTACTGCTGCACCTGTTATTGTTTTGAGTGCTGCTTTGATGTTGAGCTACATGTTTGGCTCGTGGACTGGCGTTGATCATGGTGGCTTGTACGGTACTGCCATGGCGACTATGGGTATGCTCTCAACTGCTGCTTACGTGCTTGCAATGGACACTTTTGGTCCGATTACTGACAACGCTGGTGGCATTGCCGAGTTTTCTGGCGCTTCTAAGGAAGTTAGGAAGAGAACTGACAAGTTAGATGCTGCTGGTAATACTACAAAAGCTTTGACTAAGGGTTATGCTATTGGCAGTGCTGCCTTGGCTGCTTTCTTGTTGTTCAGCGCTTACCAGGACGAGGTTGTCAAGTATGTTGGCGAGGCTGGCAGGATTGTTAATCTTGCCAAGGTTGAAGTTTTTGTTGGCGCGCTTATCGGCGCCATGCTTGTGTTCTTGTTCAGCAGCATGGCTATCAAGGCAGTGGGCGATACTGCTCACGAGGTTGTTAACGAGGTCAGAAGGCAATTCAAATCAATCAAGGGTTTGATGCAGGGCAAGGCTAAGCCTGATTATGAAAAATGCATTGACATCTGCACTAAGGCTGCTTTGCGCGAGATGATATTGCCAGGCTTGTTAATCATTGTCGTGACTGTTGCTGTTGGCCTTATCTTGAAGGCTGAGGCGACTGCTGCTTTCCTCATGGTTGGCACGATTGCCGGAATTTTGATGGCGCTCGTGCTTAACACTGGTGGTGGCGCGTGGGATAATGCTAAGAAGCATCTTGAGGCCAAAGGCTTGAAGGGCACTTTGGAGCATCAGGCAGCAGTGACTGGAGATACTGTTGGTGATCCATTTAAGGATACTGCAGGGCCCTCTCTTCACGTGCTGATCAAGTTGCTCGGTACGCTAACTTTAGTGTTGGCGCCTCTTTTCATTTAATTTTTTTATTTCTGTAAACATGAGTCTTGAAGAAGAATTGGAAAAAGCAATTGAATGGGAAAAAGGCGAAGAGCCTGATTCTTCTGTCAGGAATAAAAGTATTTTTGCTTATTGCAAGTTAAGACGCTTTGATCAGGCAAAAGAGTGGATTCACAATTTAAATGGGGAGCAGAAATTCTGGTTTCCCGATGTTTATGAATTTCAAGTCATAGTTGACGCCGTGGAGGTTTACAGGGCGGGCGAGATTGATAAGCGTGAGGCATTGGCAAGGCTTACGGCATCGCGTAGAAAGGCTGATGAGTATTTGAAATCCAAAGGTTATGATGTCTCTGTTTTTGTCAGGGATTTCGATCGGCAGAGTAAAGAGAATAAGCGCAAAAAGCGTGAATGGCAGGAACGCGAGCGCCAGATTAATGAGGATTTGAAGAAATTGGGCATTCCTCCCCTCAGCTAAAGCTCATACTTGTCTAGGATTTCCGAGATTTTCTCTTTTTTCCGTAAAGTTTCCGAATCAAACCGTAAACTTTCCGGTTTTTTCTCCGATGCGAATTTTAAGGAGTAATATCTTCATACTTGAATGATTTTTGAGGTTCGTGATGCTAGTGGGCGGCTGATTAGGCTTACAGAAAGCCAATATTCTCATATATCAGAGCACAAAATGCTGACTAACAAAATCGAGGAGATCAAGGAGACCCTTATTTGTCCAGACTTCATAATTCAGAGTCCTAAAGACCAGACAATTAACTATTATTTCCGTTTCTACAAGGCGATGAAACATTTTTTAATGGTCGTCATAAAGTATTTAAATGGGCACGGCTTCGTAATTACTGCATATTACACTAAGAAGAGAATGCCATGAAAAAACTAATGAAGATTTGGTATGATAAGGAAGGGGATTTCCTGGAAGTGAAGTTTGGTAAGACGACAGGAGTGGTCAGACCTTTGGGAAAAGAATGTTTTGAACTTCTTGACGCCAAGAGCAAGGTTGTTGGTTACGCAATCTTCAATTTCACTAAGCGTTTTAAGAGAACTCCGGAAATGGTTTTGCCTATGAAGGTCGAATTATAAGAATACTTTTTTAAATAAGATTTCTTTTATTCATCACACATGGCCAAAAGAGAGGTGAATCACGAACGAGGTTCTGCTGTCATTCGTGATATTATTCTCGGAGGCCAAGACGGCCTTGTGAACGTGTTTGGTGTTGTGCTTGCAGTGGCAGCGGCAACGCAGAGCAGGTACATTATTCTTATCTCTGGGCTGGCTGCGACTTTTGCTGAATCGATATCAATGGCCGCTGTTGCTTATACTAGTGGCAGGGCTGGCGAGGAGTATTATCGAAGGAAGCGCAGGATTATTGCTGAAGAGTTCGCCCATCCTGTCAGGGATGCAGTGGTTGTTGGTTTTGCAGCCCTCATTGGTTCTTTTGTCCCGTTATTGCCGTTTATTCTGTTGCCTGTTGAGCACGCTTTTTGGACTGCTATCGCTGTATCAACGCTGACATTGTTCGGCAGTGGCGCTATAAAAGCCAGGTACACTGGCGCTGACCCACTCAAGTCTGCTGTTGAGATGGCGGTTGTTGGCATGACTGCCGCAATTGCTGGTTATCTTATTGGAGCAGCGTTGGGAGCGCTGCCGTTGGCATGAGACATCCTGAAGCTACACGGGTTTATTTTCTTGAACGCAAGCCTGAGTGGTTGAAGATTAAGTTGCATTCTGGTGAGAAGTTTGAAAAAATCAAGAATGCGTTGAGAAAAAGAAATCTTTATACCGTTTGCGAGGAATCTCACTGCCCAAATATTCCCGAGTGCTGGGCGAATGAAGGCACTGCAACTTTCTTGCTGATGGGCGATGTTTGCACGCGTGCTTGCAAGTTTTGCCACATCAAGACTGCTTATCCTGCGAAGCCATTGGATGCTGAAGAGCCTGTCAAGCTTGCAGAGGCGATTGCTGAGATGGGGCTTGATTATACTGTTCTCACATCCGTCACGCGTGATGATTTGCCTGACGGTGGTGCCGCTCATTTTGCTTTGTGCATTAGGGAAATCAAGAAACGTCATCCGGATGCGTTGGTTGAAGTGTTAACGCCTGATTTCAAGGGCAGCAAGGAAGCAATTAAGACAGTTGTTGAAGCAAGTCCTGATGTTTACGCGCACAACATTGAAACTGTCAGGGATTTGCAGAGAAAAGTTCGTGACCCACGTGCAAATATGGATCAAAGTTTGTCTGTTCTGAAATACGTCAAAGAGCTTAATCCAAAAATTGTTACAAAGTCCTCGATTATGCTTGGCGTGGGAGAAACCGAAGAACAAATAATTGCTGCCATGGACGAATTGCGCGCAGCTGGCGTTCAAATTCTCACTTTAGGCCAGTATTTGCGCCCTAGCTCGTGGCATTTGCCTGTTGCTGAATACGTGCACCCTGATAAATTTAATAAGTTGAAAGCCATTGCCGAAAGCAAAGGGTTTTTATTTGTAGCTGCTGGACCTTTTGTAAGGAGTTCGTATCGTGCGGGGGAGTTGTTCATAAAACATGTCCTTGGAAAAAATGGCTTATTGCAAAATAATTGATGCGGGGCGTATGCCTTATGGTGCTGCTTTGGAGCTTCAAAATAACTTGTGGCAGCAGCGTGTTAGTGGCGAAATACCTGACACTCTTGTGCTTTTGGAGCATAACCACGTTATGACTTGTGGTATTTCTACAGAAGATTCTATGTTTCGTGTTCCGCGTGATGAAATAGTTAGGCGTGGCATTGAAATTCACGCTATTCGTCGCGGAGGCAGGGTTACTTATCACGGCCCTGGACAGCTTGTTGGTTATTTGATTCGTAAGCTCCCTAAAATGGATGACAGGCACCCTAAAATTGATGTTACTGAACATCTTGATAAGCTTGAATTGTTGATGCTGAATGCTTCTGCAGAGTTTGCAAAGCAAGTTTATCGCCGTGACGACATCGATCCATCAACAGATCAGCGTTATCGTGGAGTTTGGTATAAGGAAGGTGAACGCATCTTTAAGGTGGGCGCTGTTGGTGTTGATGCCCGCAAGATGGTTACTACTCACGGTTTTGCTTTGAATGTTTGCACAGAACGGCTTGATTATTTTGACCTTATCGACCCTTGTGGCTTGAAGGGAGTAGAAGTTAAAACAGTATCACAGATTGCTGGCTCTCTTGTTACAGTCAATGAGGTTAAATTTGCGATTGCTCACAAAATTCAGGACGTTTTTGGATACGAGGAAGTGAGTTCTGAGAGATTGGAGACTTCAACGAAAGCCTTATAAAGAAAATTGATTGTTTTCTCTAGTAAAAAGAGGTCTTATGCAGAAGATTGTAGGTAAATTTACTGTTAAATACGTTCAGGTTGTTGACGATAAGGGTAATGTTGACAAGAAGTTGGAACCTAAGCTTTATCCTCAGCAGTTGCGCGATTTATACAAATGGATGGTTGTTGAGAGAGTTTTTGATAATACTGCTTTAGCTTTGCAGCGCGAGGGACGAATAGGAACGTATGCCCAGAGTCTTGGTGAGGAAGCAACGCATGTTGGGGCTACTTTTGCAACAAATGACGAGGATTGGATTTTTCCTGATTACAGGGAGCACGTTGCTTTTTTGATGCGTAATGTGCCAGTCAAGAATTTGTTGATGCATTGGGGCGGCAGCGAGGAGGGCATGTATCTTCCTGAGAAATCGAACATAATGCCTGTTTGTATTCCTGTTGGCACGCAGACTTTGCATGGGGTTGGCGCTGCTTTGGCGATGAAACTAAAAAAGCAAAAGTCTGCCACGCTTACTTTTGTTGGAGATGCGTCCACAAGCACTGGTGATTTTAATGAGGGCTTGAATTTTGCTGGTGCTTTTGTTACACCGTCTGTTATCGTCATAAGGAATAATCATTGGGCGATTAGTCTTCCGCGCACTTGTCACGATGCCACTTGGGGTGGCTGTCAGACACGAGCTGAGACTTTGGCGCAGAAGGCATTGGGTTATGGTTTTGAGGGCGTTCAGGTTGATGGTAATGATGTTTTGGCTGTTTATTCTGTGGTGAAGCAGGCGCTTGACAAGGCAAGAGCTGGGAAGGGCCCGACTTTGATTGAGTGTGTTACTTATCGTCTTGGTCCTCATACAACTGCAGATGACCCGACAAGATATCAGGATCCTAAGACGTTGAAAGCGTGGCTTGAAAAGGAGCCTTTGAAGAGGTTTAAGTTGTATTTGCAGAAGAAAAAGTTGTGGGATGAAAAGTTTGAGTCTGCTGTTCAGGCAGAGGCTAAAAGGATTGTTGACCAGGGAGTTAAGGAGTTTGAGAAGTTCAAGCCAAAGCCGACTGATATGTTTGATTCTGTTTACAGTAAGTTGACTCCGAATCTCAAGGAGCAGAGGGAAGAATGGCAAAGTTGACTATTGTTGAAGCAGTGAGGAATGCGCTGGATGTTGAGATGGAGCGGGATGAGAGAGTTATTGTTATCGGCGAGGATGTTGGTCTTAATGGTGGCGTTTTTAGGGCAACTGATGGCTTGCAGAAAAAGTATGGTGATCGTCGCGTGATTGACACTCCTCTTGCTGAGTCCGGTATTGTTGGCACGAGTATTGGCATGGCCATCCAAGGTTTGAGGCCTGTTGCCGAAATTCAGTTTGACGGTTTTACTTATCCTGCGATGGACCAGTTATTTTCTCATGCTGCGCGCATAAGAAATAGAACGCGTGGAAGATACACTTGTCCGCTTGTTTTGCGCTTTCCTTATGGTGGTGGAATTAGGGCGTTGGAGCATCATAATGAGAGTCCTGAAACTTATTTCACGCACACGCCCGGTTTGAAAGTTGTGATTCCAAGCAATCCTTACGATACTAAAGGTCTGCTAATTTCTGCAATTCGTGACCCTGACCCGGTTATCTTTATGGAGCCTAAGCGGGTTTATCGTGCGATTCGTGATGAGGTTCCTGAGGGTGCTTATACTGTTGAGATTGGCAAGGCGAATGTTGCGAGAGAAGGCACTGATGTTACTTTGATTAGTTGGGGTGCTATGATGCGTGAGACTTTGAGGGCTGCCGATGCTGCCGCAGCCCAGGGAATTAAGGCAGAGGTGATTGACGTTCGTACTTTAAGCCCGTGTGATTGGGATACTATTTTTGCGAGTGTTCAGAAGACTGGCAGGGCTGTTGTTGTTCACGAAGCGCCCAGAACTCTTGGTTTTGGTGCTGAAGTTGCTGCGCGTATTCAGGAAAAATTGTTGTTGAACCTTAAAGCGCCTGTTGCAAGAGTGACTGGTTATGATACTCCTTTCCCGTATTTCATGTTGGAAGAAGCATATTTGCCTAATCCTGAGAGGATTGGTAAAGCTGTTGAGCAGGTGATGAAGTTTTAATGGTTACAAAAACTTGTTTTTGGAACTCCCAAAAATCACAGGGTGATTTTTGTGAGCTTTGATTTTAGGTTGCCGGACTTGGGAGAAGGTATTGCAGAGGGGGAAATTGTTAAGTGGGTGGTCAAGGAAGGTGATAAGGTTGAGGAGCACCAAGAGATTGTTGAGATTGAGACCGATAAGGCTGTTGTTCAGGTTCCTAGCCCGAAAAGTGGCGTTGTTTTGAAGACTTTTGGCAATCCTGGGGACAAGGTTAAGGTTGGTGATGTTTTGTGCACGATTGGCGAGGCTGGAGAGAAAGTTAGAGAAGTCAAATTGGAAGTTAAGCCTGCCCCTAAGAGGGTTCCTGCTGGTGCTGTTGGCGAGTTGGAAGTGGCTCCTGAGGAAGAAGCCCCGAAAGTGATTCCAGTTGCGCCTAAGAAGGCTGCCGAGCCTGTTGTTGCTGCTTTGCCTGCTGTGAGAAAGCTCGCACAAGATATGGGTGTTGATGTTACGAAAGTTCAGGGCAGTGGTCTTGGCGGCAGGATTACTGAGGATGACGTTAGGAGGGCTGCTGGCAAGGTGGAAAGGGAAGTTAGGGGGCCGATTGTTACTTTTGAAAAGTTTGGTCGCGTGCTTAAGCTTCCTTTGAAGGGCATTAGGCGGACTATTGCTGAGAACATGTCTCATAGTTTGAAGACTGCAGCGCATGTTACTCACATGGATTATGCTGATGTTACCAAGCTTGCCGATTTTAGAGAAAAAGAAAAAGTGATTGCTGAGGAAAAAGGGGTCAAGCTTACCTTTTTGCCGTTTATCGTAAAAGCTTGCTTGCTTGCACTAAAATCATATCCATACGTCAATTCAAGTCTTGATGAAGAAAAAGGAGACATTGTAATCAAGCAATACTACAACATTGGAATTGCAGTAGATACACCTCACGGATTAATGGTGCCGGTAATAAAGAGTGCAAATGAAAAAACAATTCTTGAAATTGCGCGAGATATCTGGAGAATGGCAGAGTTATCAAGAACTAGGGAAATAGAGCTAAAGGATTTGCAGGGCGGAACTTTCACGATTACAAATATCGGCAGTCTTGGTGGAGTCTGGGCAACTCCTGTTATTAATTGGCCGGAATGTGCGATTTTAGCCCTTGGAAAGATTTGCGAAAAAGCAATACCAATTGACGGCAAGATTGAAATAAGAAAAATGCTTCCAATGTCATTATCATTCGACCACAGAATAATAGACGGTGCAATGGCGGCAAAGTTCGTTTCTGAAATAAAAAGACATTTGGAAAATCCTGACAGTTTGTTTATGGGAGATTAATAATTGATGTAAAAGTTTGTGAATTTTCCACTATACTCTTCCCATTCGTAATCGACTTTTTCCACTTTTGCCATTGGCGGTCCTTTTTGGCATTCTAAAATTAATTCTCTTAGTTTCATTTTGTCTCCTTCTGCGACTATCTCTACCGTTTCGTTTGTGTTTCTTACCCAGCCTGTCAGTCCCAGTTTATCTGCTGTTTTTTTGGTCCAGTCTCTGTAGAATATTCCTTGTACTTTGCCGTGCACGGTTATATGCGCTCTTCCTCTTTCTTTGAAGAGTTCTAAGACTTCTTTTTTCTGTATTTCTTCTTCTTTTTTGCCGTGCTCTAATTGACGGTCTATCATTCGTTTGAGTCCTTCTACAACTGGCATAAGAATAATAAAGGACTGCTTGCTTTTATTGTTTACGCATGAAAAAACACGTATGGACCAAAAAGCAAGTTAAAAGTGCAAGTGTTCCGAACTACAGCAAATTGTACATCGTTAAGCCAGCCTTGCTTAAGCTTCTTGGCAATGTAAAGGAAAAAAGAGTTCTTGAAATTGGCTGTGGAAACGGTTTCTGGCTCAGAATTCTGAATTCAAAAGGCGCCAGATGTGTTGGAATTGATAAGTCAAGAGCTCAAATCTCTGAAGCGAAAAAACAGGATGGCAGAATTAAGTATTATGTTGGTGATGCGGCAAATCTGAAAGTGCCTGGCTCTTTTGATATTGTCTTGTTGGAGAAAGTTTTGCTTGAAATTCCTGACTTGAACAAGATTAGAAAAATCCTGAAGCGAGCATATAGTGTTCTGAAAAAGAATGGTTTTATTGTCGTGAGTGATTTGCATCCTATCGCACCTAATTGCAATTTGCCAAATGTTCGTCCTGGAAAGGATTACAAATATTTTAATAGCGGTGCAGCCATAAAAATCGTTTCAAAAAGGGTTGATGGTGGTGAAACGCTTTATACTGATTATCATTGGACTTTTGAGGATTTGTTCAACGCAATAACAGATGCCGGATTTAAAGTTGTTAAAGTTGCAGAACCCAGACCTTCTACAGAAACAATTAAAAAGTATCCTTATCTTCGCTATAGGAAAGACGACCCTTTATCTTTAATGATCAAGGGAATCAAATAAGGTGGTATGAATGATTCAACCAATTATTAACTATTGGTCTGTTTTGTGTGCAGCTATTGCCGGCTTTGTGTTGGGCTTTTTGTGGTATGGTCCGTTGTTTGGCAAGCAGTGGATGAAGTTGATGAAGTTTACTCCTAAGAGCATTAAGAAGATGAAGTTAAGCCCTATGACTGCAATGTCTATCGGCTTTGTTGGCACACTGGTGACTGCTTATGTTCTTGCGCACTTTGTTGATTATTTGGAAGCAACAACTATTGGTGCTGCATCTCAGATGGCTTTCTGGCTGTGGCTTGGTCTTATAGCGCCTTTGCAGATTGGCGTCTTTCTTTGGGAAGGAAAGCCTTTCAAGCTGTTCCTCTTTAACACTGCCTTTAATCTTGTGACGCTTATTGTAATGTCCAGCATTTTGGCTGTTTGGGCTTAATGACAGAATTTAGCTAAAGGGATTGAGAGATGGCTGATTAGGAAAGGCCTTTTTCCCACAGTTCCTGGGTTGCTTTTACGATTCTGGGAATTGCAATAAAGTTTTTTACCGTGTGTCCAGCGGGCAGGCGGTAATATTTAACGCGCGGGTATTTGGGTGACAGCTCTGTGTAATTGATTGTGACGTGATCGTCATTTGTCATAAAGTAGAGCGAAGCTCCTGCTATGACTAATTTGCAGACAAAGTTTTGATTGTTTATGGCAGGAATTGGCAGGGTCATAACGTACGACCTGCTTAATACTTCAAATACGCGATCGTCTTTTGTTGCCGCAAAAATGCTTCGATTGCCGTGCGCCAGGGCGGTAAATTCGTCTCTTCCGCCGATATCGTAATAAACTTTTCCCTTGACCGTTATTTGTTGTGATCCCATCATATAGACTTCTTTATCTTTCAGCAGTGCGACGGGCGGGTGCGCGCCATCATAAACTTCAATTCTTGCGAGTTTGTTTTCGTGGGTTTGCCATACCATTGTCGTGCAATTTTGCACCATTACATCATGCAGTTTGTCGTCATCCAGGAATAAGTCAGTTATGCCAAAATGTGGTGGCCTGACTCCAATTATTTCTAATCCCTGAGCTTCGCTTTGCGTTCGCACGATTTCTTGTTTGTACGGAATTCCGTTTTCGTCCACTTGCCTTGAAAAATAGATTCTGCCTTCATAAAAGCCCAGCAGCATCATTTTTTCGCTTATCGGTGTGATGCGGGTGTGCCTTCCCTCATCAAACAATGCAAGGCACTCAAGGCCTCCTGGTTCACACTCTTGTACTAGTAAAACGTGATCTTTCATTTCGTCCATCAAACATTATTTTTGGTTTATAAGTTTTATCCCGTTACAGAATACGTTTGATTATCTTATCAGTTTTCTTTCTGCTTCTCTTAATTCTATTTTTTCGACCATTATCTCGTACAAGTCCGGCTCGATTCTTAGAATGTCTTTTAAAGTTACAAGTCCTACGAATTTTCCTTCGTGCATTACTGGCAGGTGTCTGAAGTTGTAGTCTCGCATTATTCTTAATGCTTCAAAGATGTCTTCATCTGGCGTTGTCGTTACAAGGTCTGTTGCCATTACTTCTCTTACTTTTTTTAGTGATGTGTTTCCTGGTCCTGCTACTCCTTTTCTTACCATGTCTTGTTCTGTTAGTATTCCTATAATCTTGTTATCTTCTTTTACAAGCAGTGCTCCGACGTGTTCTTGTGCCATCAGTTTTGCCGCGTCTCTTAGCGTTTTGTTTGGAGAAGTCATGACCGGCTCGTGCGTCATTGCGTCTGCGACCGTATACCCAGTTTTTATCCTGTACATATCTTAAATTAGGCTTTCTTTGTTTATTAATATTTGGAATAACGACAAAGGAGTAAACTTTTTATAGGGGCATGCGAGCCGCTGCAGAATGAACAGAACAAAATGCATTGATGACGTTATTTTGGCAGGGTCATCTTGGCTTAATAATGATGAGCTTGAAGAATTAAGGCCTGTTTTGTTGGCTTATGCGCGAGATATTGGGCTTGAGAGGACTTGTGAGTGTGTGTATGCCATTTTTACATCTGGATTTGAGCTTGCGAGAAGACAGGAATTGAATGAGGCTGTTGTTTTTTCAGCAATAGTTGATGGCATGCGTGAAGCCTACATTGTACGGGTTGCATTTGAAGAGCAAGACCGTTGCGAATGTGCAGAAGATTCTCTTGCTATTCTATTGGATGAATTACTTTCTTATATCGATTCTTCGTACGAACGCGTGTATAAAACCGGACACCTTCACATCAAAACTTCGTAATCCTTTCCAAAGAATCTTTTCAAGCTTTCAAATAGTGGTTCTTTTAGTGTGATTCTTACTGCCACCAGTTTTGTCAGTGCTTGTTCGAATTCTTCTGGCTTGCATGGTCCAGCGTTGCCAAGGCTTCCGTCTGGATTTATTGGCGCTTTTTCCATTACCCGTTCTGGCGCGTCCATATCGCGTACAATAAATGCAGTATTGCCTAGCATTGTTACTTCGCCATATTTTTGGCCTACTTTGATGCGCAGTTTTGTTCTTTCCAGCTCGTGTGCTTTTTTTCTGTGTATGTGGTCTATTAGGAACCGCATTAGTTCGTTGCTTTCCTTTCGCATTTTTTCTACTTCAGTTTTTGTTAGCTTTCCTGCATCATAGTCTGCTTTTGCTTTCATCGCTGCGTGTAGTGTTCTTAGGAATTTTGCTGGAACTTTTCCTGTTGCTATGAGTTTTTCCTCAAAGATGTGCGCTAGTTCTCCTTCCGGTGCAGTTTCCACTCCTTCAATTTTCAGCACGTCTCTTAGCACTGTTTGCAGCGTGTCGTACGTGTTGATCATGTTTTCTTCTTCTTTGAGTTTCTCAATTTGTGTGAAGAGTCTTTTTAGTCTTTTCAGGTATTTCTCGCTGTCTTCTAGAAGTTTGTCGAGTTCTTTTCCTGTTATTTCTTTTCTGACTCCATGCTCGATGTCTTTTCTTATTTGGAGTATGTTTTCCCAGATTTTGACGTATTCTTCTTCCAGGAGGCCTTCTTTTTTGACGAATACTTCTCTTAGCACTTCTGCTATTTCTTTTGGTGCTGGTGGCGGAATTCCGTAAAGCATTAATGCTGCTTGTGAGGGTGTTGATGTTGCCCAGAAGAAATCTTCTGTGCCTATGTCTCTTAGTCTGAACTTTACTTTTTCTAGTGTTTGTTCTCCTGAGCTCATGAACATATCTATTGCTTCTGGTGATGGTTTTATTTTGCCCATCTTTAGCAGTTGTTTCCACGGCATGAATATTCCTCTGTCGTAGAATGGCACTCCGTCACGTAAGAATGTGAAGATTACCGGGTTGCTTTCTCTTATGCTGTCCCAGAAGTCTGTTAGGATGTAGATTTGGATGTTTATTTTGTTTCTTAGGCCTGTTATTTCTCCTGCTTCTATTCCCATTCCGATTATGATTGCTCTTAGCTTGTCTCTTAGTTCTGCTCTCGTCATTTTTTTGACGTCGGTGTCGTCTATGACTACGAATACGTCTATGTCTGAGTCTTTTGTTGCTTTGCCTTGGACTAGAGAGCCTGCTAGAACGTAAGCCACGATGTACTTTTCGAACTTCTTTAGCACCATTGTTTTGTGGATTTCTGCTATTCTTATTGCTCCTAGCATTCCTGTGTCGTAGATTGGCGCGCTCATGCCTATTAGTTGCAGTAAGTCGTATTTTGCGTCGTAGCAGTTTTGCCAGAGTTCTGATAATAGAAGTGTTTGTGGCAGTATGTTCGGATCTATTTCTTTTGCTGTCGCATCCATTATGGCTGTGAGCTTGTCTCTGAGCTCGAACTTGCTCATCTTTGTTGGTTCTGCGTCGTCGATGAGAACTAAAGTGTGATACTTGTCTTTTTCTTGTTCGTATCTTTTTTGTTCTTCTGCGTAAATGTCTGGCGGCATGTTTGGCGCTGGTGGTCTTGGTGGTGGCAATAATGCTATGCCTACTATGTATTTGTCGAATTTTTCCAGTATGCCTTTTTGGAATTTGCCGAGTTTTTCTTTTATAACTTTGAGTTTTTCTTGTACTTCTAGCGGTAAGTTTGATGGTAGTTGTGGCTCTTTTGGTGCTTCTTCTTTCTTGGCTTCTTTTTCGTATTTGGATTCTTCTTTTTTTACTTCTTCTTTCTTTGTCTCGTACTTTATGTCCTTTGTTTCTGTTTTGGTTTCTTTTTTCTTGGGCATGTTATTTACCTCGTTGTTGCTATTATGCTCGTTAATCCGTGAGCAAGCGTTTTGAATATGTCAAATGAGCTCGTGCCTGTGCTTAATAGGTATTTTACGAAATCAAATGCTACGTCGTGTAATCCGTTGTGTGCAGGGTTTGGTGTGATGTTTGAGCTTAGTCCTGCTATGTTGTGTTCTCTTATCGTTTCCATCCATGCTAGTGAAAATGCGTGTGCTTTTGCTTCTTCGTCTTGCGCGTTTATGAGTGTTGGGCTTAAAACATGTCCTATTTCGTGTCCGATTGTTAGTAGCAAGCTGTCCATGTGGTCTTGTCTGACGTATATTTCTGATGCGCCTTTGCCGTATTTGTTGAAGCTGAACCCCATTATTCCTGGGTTCCATGCTCCTCCTGTGCTCGTGTGTATGTTTCTGAATTGTTCTTCGTCGCAAACTAGTATTTTGATGCTGTCTTGCGGGAATTCTTGTCCTGTTATTTTTTCAAATGTTTGTTCTACAACTTCTTTTACTTCGCCCATGTTTGATATCATTGGTGTCCATGGCCTGTTTTCTGTCAGGAAGTTTTCTGCGAGTGAGAAGTGCGGTGTTTTTGGCTGTGGATGATTGTTGGAGGCGTTTGAATTTCCAAAGTATTCCTGTGTATTTGAATGTACATGAGATCCAGAATATGCTGAGTAGCCTGATGTTCCAGCTGATGCTCCTGAATATCCTGAGTTTCCGCCGCTGTACCCGCCCATCCCGTACATTTTTATGCTCCTCTTTTCACTTTTGCCTCAAGCGGCTTTTGCTCTGTTGCTTTCTTCGCTTCAGCTTCTAGGTCTACGCCTAAGTCTTTTAGTGCTTTCAGGTGTGCTTGCATTAGTTGTTCTACTATTTGCAGCATTCTCACTAGTTCTTGTCTTTCTTTTGCGAGTGTTGTTAGTGCTCCTTTGTGAAAGCCTATTTGTTCTTCGTTTGCCATTGTTATACCTCTGACACTATTGTCACA
>CAZXKS010000019.1:0-1879 GCA_964641265.1 uncultured Methanosarcinales archaeon
CGGTATTCCCACCATCACCAACAGACGGAGAAGCAATACAATTCTCACCAGGAGCAGGACCAAACATAGCATACTGGTGGCACATGAAAAGCAACAACAGGTGCAAAGCAGAAGAGTGCCAGTTCGGCTCAGAAAGGCCACCCCTATTCAGAGGACAAAGACTAAGCATAGAAACACAACTAGACGAGTACATAACCAAGAATTTGAAGGCATGCGTTGGAACATTTGAAGAATACACAACCTGCACAGTACAAGAACTAGAAGAACCACAAGTAACCACAAACATTGCCGAAGAAGACGTATTCTTTGTAGGAAAATACCCACTACGCGCAATATGCGACGGGCAAACATTCGACGTCTCAGACTTCTACATCAACATAGACCTGAATCTGAAAGAAATCTACAACCTTGCAACAGAACTGACAGACTTTGAAAAACAAGGAAGAATACTAGAACAAGCAACAAAAGCGCTCATATCAGCATTCAGCGGAGTGGACTCAACAAGACTGCCGCCACCAAGAGCACTAGACGTAGGACCACCAATGCCAGGCACATACTGGGTGAAGCTAAAAGTTTTAGAAGACATCAAAGCACTCCTAACAGCATACATACGCCTAATACAAACCTCAGGCGTACGAAACTACAACTACATCGCAGCACCAGCAGGAACAAGAGACTCAGAATTATACGAGTTAACGTACAACAGACAATTCTTCCTGCCATTAAACAGCTCGCACCCAGACCTAGAAGTAAGATTTGCATACTTCGACTGGTGGGAACCATATTTTGACTTGAATTGCAACGGACAACTCTGCCGAGCAGACACTGCAAGCAACTTCAAAATACTGCCATTCACCATCAACAGATACGAATTCGCGTACGATTTAAGCTACCCTGTGCTTGTGGAGATCAGAAACCCAGACGCGTTCAACAAAGAAGGGTACAGTTTCAAATTCTTCCTCGAACAAAACCTGCGCAACAGCCAAGAATTCGCAGCAAAAGCACCGCCATTCGAAGCAGTAAGTGTACCAAAAGCACCATCAATATTCTGTGATCCAAAACAAAGAACATCAGGCAATGTCACCATGGCGGTCAGAGACGGGCTCAACTTACAAGGAATGAACGGAGCAAGAATCAGCTACATCTGCGGAAACAACAACTGCAACCTCGGAGAAACAGTCAATGGCACGTTCAAATCAAAATTCCCACGATGCCTCGGAGGAACACTGCGCATCACAAACCCAGGCTATGCAACATACTCATCACCACTCGATATAATACGCGAAGACCCAATTAGCATAAGTGTAATGTTAGAGCCGGTCAGGGCAATCAATGCGACAGTCAAAAATTTCGTAATAACAAAACAAGCAAAATACGACCCCTGGGGATTCATGGAAACAGCGCCACTAAGGCCGCACAAAAACCAATCAACCACAATAACAATGAGAAGACAAGGCACAGAATACGACGAAGACTACGACGCCATCGTAGAAATGCTGGGAACAGAGTCAAAAGAAATATTCCTCATACCAGGAAAATACGCAGTAACAATCTACGCCTTCCTGAAAGAAAATCTCACAATACCGGTAGACGAGAGATGCACCAAATTCAAAAAACACCCGTTCGCGAAATCAAAAAAGAACTGCTACTTCGTGCCAAACGAGGCATTACAATTCAACGAAACAAGACCATACCCATACGGCGGGGCAGAATACGAGTTTGAAATCACAAGCCCAATGCTTAGAGGAGCAAAAGAAATAGAATTCAGACTATTCGTACAAGGAATAGACAGAGTGGATGAACAAGACAGGATAGTTGAAGACCTGTCAGAAGCGACAAAAGTACAATTGTACGTCGAAGCAAACGAAGAAAGAATATA
>CAZXKS010000019.1:1979-18259 GCA_964641265.1 uncultured Methanosarcinales archaeon
TGCACAAAAGAAACAGAAACCGGATTTTACAAGTGCTCGTTCATAGAACCAGAATACGAATCATACACGCCAATAGAGTTCAAAGTAGAACTAAGAGATGATGACGGAAACGTTGTTGAAGATGAGACACTAACACTCGTGCCAGACAACATTCCGCCCCAAATAAAAGAATTCCACGTTGATCCGCCAATCTCAAACGGGCCAATAACAGTATCGTACATCATAGAAGACTACGGAACAAGATTCGGAACAGCTGAAGACTGCTCGGGCATCAAAACAATCACAATCACATCAGGAACAGAAACACTCGCAAGCGATAGCGGAAGCATGGGCGAGTGCAGCAAAGACAAAGTAATCCAAGGAACAATAACAACAGCAGGAAAGAAAAAAGTATGCATAACAGCAAAAGACTACGTCAACCAACAAAGCACTCCAACATGCGCAGAAGTCAAAATAGACAAAACAGCACCAACAATAGAAAAACTAACAATTTTGGATGAGGCGGGCTTTATTCTCACACACGTGCATTCTGGCGAGGAAAGAACAGCAACTGTCAATGCCATAATCACAGACGACGCAGAAGTAGACACGGCGCAGGTTTCTGCAAACCTAGCACAACTAGCACCCAGCATACAAGATGGTATTCCACCAGACCTAATAGACGACGACCTTTACACCTGGGTAAACATACCAGTAACAGAAGTCACGCCATGCAAACTAACAATAAAAGCAAAAGACACACTAGGAAATGAAGCCGTAAGAGAGTTCTCATGCACGATAAAAGCAGATGATACGCCCCCAATTGTCAAAGGAATAGTCAGCGAAGCAACAGGAACGCTCATCGCGCCAACAGTAACAGGAGTACAAATAACAGGGTCAGCGGTAGTAGAACCAGCCGCGCTTAGAGGAGGCCTGCCATTATACGGGTACGACACGAACATAATCATAGAAATTGAAGACAAAGACAACACAGGAGGTCCAGGAATAGGAATGATGAGCGCGCAAGCATTCCTCGACTTAAGTGAACTAGGACTACCAAGTTACGTTCCAGCAAACGCATGCTACAGGTTCTCAGCAGAAATATGGCGTTGCACGTGGAATGTAAAACCGCCAACAGACATCAAAGAAGACACGTACACAATAACATTGCTAGAAGGGTCAAGCGACGACTTAGGAAACCTGGTAGGCAGCCCGCAAACATTCCAAATAGTTTATGATAATATTGGACCAAAAGACCCAGAAACAACAGATTTCAAAGTCATAACAGGAGAAGCAGGAGTAGAATACACAGGAGGAGCAGTAAGAGGAAACTACGTACAATATACAGTCAGGTCAGGAGAGTTCGAAACAGCATTTGCAAACTTTGACGACATAGGCGGAAACAACAAAACAGTCCCGACAACCTGCACAGATGTTGATTCCACAACACAAGACTGCGTGTTCGAAAGCCTGGTCGCAATAAGCGGGCCGTACACAGCAGAAATCGGCTTTGAATTCTACGACGACGCCAAAAACAGGGCAGCAACAAAAGCATTACTTGAAATATACGGCATAGCAAACGAAACAAACCCAAGATACTGGAAGCCAAACCCAACAGTAACTTGCACGCCACGCGTTATAGACAGAGCAACGGCCACGCTAACACCACCACTAGTATCCTGCAGAGTAGACTTAACAACTCCAAGAAGAGACATCACAACACTAACCATCGCAGGACCATCAACACCAGACGATTGTGTGGGAGATGTCGCACTGAACTTAAATGATGTTTACGTAGTGAACAACGTAGAAGGAAGCCAAAGCCCATACTTGTTCATGGTTCTCGAGCCAAAAGACTACTACGTCCAAAACCTAAACATTCAATGCCCACTACAAGTCTACTCAAAAAGAGCAGTAACAACAGGAGGAGTAACAAGATATTTCGTCTCACCAAGACCACAACAAGTAAACGCCAACTTCACACTAGAATTCTACAACAGCCCATTCCCAACCCTCTACACAGACCTAGACAACAAAATAAAAAGAGCATTTGAGCACGAACTAGCAAGCGCACAATGGATAAGCAATCTACGCAAAGTCATGTTCTACGCAGAACTCACATGCTGGATGAAAGTATTACTAACAAACGTCATAAACATACTCTACTTGCTGGCCACATTCTTCAAAGGAACCGGAGCACAATTGATGAGAAGCCCAGACCCAACAGGAGCAACACAAGCAACAGGAACATCCATGGTAACAACAGGAATCAATTTCTGCAATTATGAAGAAAACCTGGCAAAAGTATACGGAGGAGAAGGGGTAAAAACTGCCATTGCATTCCTAGACTCAATATGCTCAGTCATCAACTGCGCGTCAACAGGAAAAGGATCAGTAGGCGAAGGATACCTGGGAGGCGGGGCGCCATGGTGTAAAGACGTCAAAAGCCTAATCAACTGGCTGGACGTTCCAGCCAAGGCAAAAGAAGAAGCAAAACAGCAAGACCTCAACATCAAAGACTCAATAATCCTAAGCCTCGGATGCCTATGCCTGCCAGGCATACTCTACAACCTCGACAAGTACAGACAAATAAATTGTTTCAAAGCAGTATGCCTGCACGATTACGTCAAAGAACAAGGAGTGCCAGAATCATTCTGCGACGAAATGTACGGATATTTCATGTGCACTTACGTAATAGGACAAATATTCGCGCTAGTGCCATTCGCAGCATTCTTTGACAAAATAATAGAAATGGCGCTAACATTCATCACAGACCCAGTAGCGTGGTTTTCAGTAGGACTAGGAGACGTGTGCGAAAAAACATGCCCTGACCAAACAAATGAGTGGGGATTCGGAGCTTGCGCAGCACTCAAAACACTCTCAGTAGTAATGGAAGCAATAGCATCAGTAAGAAAAGCAGCCAGAGCAAAACAAGACTTTTTCAAACCAGTAGGACAAGAATACTGCAGAAGAATGGAACACATACAAAAAGTAATGGAAGCAGAGGCAGCAGTATGAAAAAAGCGTTGATTGTTGCGATGATTGCACTCCTATTAAGTTCCGTCATAATCGTAGCTCAAGAAACCCAACAACAACCCGCTACTACTCCGCCGCCAGCCCAGATAGGAACAACGTACGCTCGCGGGGCAACACAAGCACCACCCACGGGTGCAGCAGAAACTCCCGAGGCAGGAGCCAGATATTATCGTGTGCCAGACACCAATGAAGTTCGAACTGTAGGACCAGACCAATGGCGCGCAGCAGAAATGGCAGTATACACACAAGTTCCACCAAGCGTGGCCAGAGACGCAAAGAATTATGGAGGAATAAGAGACGTTTTGACTATTCCAGGAGTAATAACGACCTATACCTTCCAAAAAGAACCAGAAATAACAAGAGGTCTATACGAGGATTATCAAACTGTAACAAATGTCCAAGTCGTTGTAGATGCTAATGGACGGGAGACAAGAACAACCACGGTAAGAGAAGAAAGATGCGGTGCAGGAATTGCGGATTGTGATGAAAAGAATCGTGTTTGGGTGGCTGACAGTGTTGAAAGTGCAACAACACAAACCCGTTCAGATGGGAGCTTAGAATACGAAGGAAGAATAGGTTATCAGAGAGATGAACAAGGCAGGTATCTTACATCAGATGGCGAATTCATTCCGGTAGCAGAAAGAAGAACCTTATACGATCCGCCAGATAAGCCGGGCGACCCGCAGCAATTCGACGGCGTTGTAGTATACGGCAGAGATGGCGAACAGCTCTACAGAGTAAATAGTGATGGCGAAATCACAGATCCTCTCACAGATGAAGAACTTAAAGGGTACTATGCTGCCCAAAAAGCAGAAGTAGCAAACCAAGTAGACAGGGCAAACGTCGCAGCAGTAAGCCATGGAATAGGCTATTGGGATGCAACTATGCGTCTTGGATTCTGGAGATCTCTGGGAAGATTCATGCGATCCTACGACAAATACAGCGGACTACGACAATACTCTGGCCTTGGATTTGACAGGTACGATGAAGAAGTGCAAAGAAGAAGACAAAACATGCAACAAGAATTCTGCATCTTTGCAGGATTGTCAAACTGTGTGGCATCAAGAATCTGCGGAGAATATTACGAAATAGATGCAGACGAAATTCCCGTAATAGCAGGAAGAGGGCCGGGAGGACAATTTGTAACAAGCGCAACACTAAACGCAGAACGCTCGATACCAGTTGAAGTCGCAGGACTGACAAGACAACAACTCATCGACCTACTGGGCAATGTAACAGTAATACAAGGAAAGCCCATAAACCTAACAAGACCAGAATTCGATCCAAGATCACTCGGACAGCTAAAACTAAGATGGTACCACGTGCAATACTCGGTTGTCAACAACGCCAGAAGCGAAAGACACCTCCGCTTGAACATAATATTCAAGATAATGCCTGCAAACTTCATCCCAACTCAAAGCTCATGCTACGAAGACGCTATCAGACAATTAAACTGGTACCCAGAAAACCTGAGAATAGACTACCAAGCAACCCAAACAGAAGACCTCTACAAGTTCAGCGCAACACAATACGACTGCGCATGCCTGTCATTTGACCCAAGCCTACCAACAGGGCATGCTGCAGGAGAACCCACAAGAGATGCACGACGTTCGGATAGACTTTGCGTGCCAATCACAGAATACTTAGGAGGACCAACAGACGCAGGAGCAGCACCAGGACAAGTGCTACCAGCAGCAACAACAGCGCCAGGAGGACAGATATGAAACTAAAAATTCCAAGAATCATAGGCATAATCCTCCTAATAATCACAGCAATAACCTTCTTCGCAAACAAAGAAGGATGGTTCGGCATAGGAATAGCAGGAATAATCCTACTAATTGCGCCAACCAAACACTCACAAGAAATGTTTGACTTGTTCACAGAAAGCTTCCAAAAATGGAAAACAATACTCACAACAGCACTCTACGACGCGCTATACTGGCTTTTAGTAATCGGAGCAATGTACTTCTACCAATGGAGGCTAACCGCGAGAGCAGTAGCACTCCAAGCAACAACAACGATATCAAAAGAAGCGTTAATGCAACCAGAAACAGCAGCACAAGGAGTAGCATCATTACAACAACTAACATTTACAATGTTAGGAGGAGGAATACTACTAATCGTGTTCTGCTTTATTGTCTACACACTATCCAGAGGAATGATCTGGACAACAATAACAAAACAAAAACCAAACAAAAAATTCTTCCTAAAATTTCTAGGACTAAATGCTGCATGGTGGGTGATATGGCTTACATTATTCATAATGATAGCAATCGGAATGAAAACAAGCCCGAACCAAAAAGAAAGCATTGTAACAATGTTGCTTGTCGCATACTACTTCACACCAATACTGCATACTTTGTTCACGCAAAAACATTTGATAGGACACAGCATAGGAAATGCGTTTGCGTGGGGCATAGCAAAAGTGCACAAGTTCATCGTGCCATACACGCTAGTATTCATAATCTACCTCATAGCATACCAAGCATTCAGACTATTTGAAAACACGGCATTCATCAAACCAGTAGCAATGCTGTTTGTAGTATTATTCATATCATGGATTAGAACATACTTGTACGAAATAATCAAGAAGTTCAAGTAAAAAAAAGAGGAATATGAAATCACAAAAAGAGGTCCTTTTTGGGAACTCGAAAAGCTCTGGCTTTTCGAGTAAAAGAGGACAAATAACAATCTTCATAATCATAGGCCTAGTTCTACTGCTAAGCGTAGCAACAGTCATCTACTTCACACAAAAAAGAATCACAACGCCAATCAAAAGAGTAGTGGCGGTGCCGGAAGAAGTACAACAAGTCTACGACTACGTCGCAACATGCACAGACCAAATAGGAAAAGACGGCTTAATCATAATGGGAGCGCAAGCAGGATTCATCAACATACCACCAATCATAGAAAAAAACCCAAACGCGTACGTCATCGCAGACCCGATGGGCATAGCAAAAACGCCAATGTGGTACTATGAAGGCGAAGACAGAACACCAACACAAGAATTCATGGAAAGAGAACTAGCTCTATACGTCAAACAAAACCTGCCAGACTGCGTCAAAAACTTTGAAGCGTTTAAAGAAATATACGAAATAACACAAGTCGGAGAAATAATACCAGTAGTAACGTTCACAGACGCAGAAGTAATTATAGAAGTCAAATGGCCGCTAGACGTCAAAATGCAAGACAGAGTAATCAAACTCGAACAATTCATCTCAAGCTTCACGCTAAAATACAAACAAATGCACGAGCTAGCAAAAAAAACAATGGAAACAGAAAACCAGCAAGGCTGGTTTGAAAACCTAACAATAGACCTCATGAGCGCAAACCCAAAAATACCAGTCAGCGGAATGGAAATCAAATGCGGAACAAGAAGATGGCACATTTCTGAGATAAAAAAAGAACTGCAAACAATGCTGTACTATAACCTGCCATTCATACGCGTAGAAAACACAAAATACCCAGCACCACTCGCACCAAAAGGAGTTTACGACGATTTGAAAGAACAAGCAGCAGAAATAAGAGAAGACCTAACAGAAGACAGATCGCCAAAATGGCCGGAAAACCCACCAGCAGACGTTTTTGAAATGAACAGAATGAGGCTTGACGTAGGAGCAAGAAGAACAGACCTCAAAGCAGCATTCGTCTACTTCCCAGACTGGCCATTATTGGTTAACGCGCAGCCAAACAGCGGCGGAACACTAAGCACAGCACAAGTAAAAGGAGCACGCAAATACCTCAGCTTCCTCTGCATCAACCAATGGCATTTCACATACGACGTAATCTACCCAGTAAAAATGATAATAAGAGACGACACGGCATTTAACGGCGAAGGCTACACATTCCAATTCGGATTCCCAGTAATAATAGAAGACAACGAAGAAAGCAGAGTGTTCTTCGGAATACGCAAGTTCGTAATACCAGACGTAGGAGTAGACTTCTGCACAAACTTCGGCACACGAGCAATAGACGTCAGAGCACTAGGATTTGTAGAAGGAAGCCCGGTAGCAGAAGAACTAGAAGACGCAAACATAACCTACAGATGCCTCAACCAAGAATGCGTACTAGGCAAAACGTACAGCGACGGAACAGGAACAATAAAACTCAACTCATACCTGCCGGAAGGATGCAGCAACCCATTGCTGATAGCAAGCAAAGAAGGATACCTGCCAGGACAACAATTCGCAAAAGACAAAATAGACATAATGATGACAAAATTGCAACGCATGAAGTACAGCATAGTCATCCACCCATACGACTCCATCAACAAACGCTGGCTAGAAGGACAATTCCCCAAATTCACCAAAACAATGCACGCGTCGGTCACAATAAGCCTAAGAAACACAAGCTACGACCAATACAAATCATACCCGGCAAGCGCAGAAGCATTCACAATAGGAAGAGAAGCATACGAGCTCTCGACAATAGGAAACGTGACAACAGACGAAATAGACGTTGTCTGGGGAGACGCGCAATACGACATAGACATACTATTGTTCAAAGGCAGCCTGCCAGTAGGAGGCTACCACGCGGAGAATTTGACAATCAAGTATGAAGAAATAGCAGGCAAGCAAAACGCCATATTCCACGTCGCAGAATACAGGCCACTACCAGAAAAAGCCACACAACAACAAGACATGTACTTATTCCTCTACGGCGAAAAAGGACTGCCATACGCAAAAACACTAAAACCAACATTCACATGAAACAGCACAAAATAATCAGAATGTTCTTCTCAATACTAATCATCATGCTACCAATAGTTGAAGCGCAAGCAAACCAGCAAACAACAGACACAACACCACCAGACATAACAAGCGTGCTGCTAACACACGGCCCAACAACACTCGTTACATGGATAACAGACGAACAAGCAAACAGCATAGTAACATTTGGAACAAGCACGGCAATGAACTTTAACGCAACAGACGTAAGCTTGGAAACAACGCACTCACTAACGCTCAACACAACAACAGGACAAACCTATTATTACAGAGTAACAAGCTGCGACTTAGCAAACAACTGCAAAAGCACAGCCATAGACGACTTTGTCGCAGGACCGTTCTTCGTCAAAGCAGAAATACCAAGATACCCAAGAACAACCAAAATAGACATACCAGGAAAAACAAGACCAGGAGCAACAATAACGATAAATGTAAACGGGGTGGACGTCAGAAAAGACATAATAACCGACGGAGACTTCCTCTTCAGAAACATACAACTACTCAAGGCAAACAACACCATAAAACTAAAATCAGAACTAGGAACAGAAACAGCAGAAGCAAACTACCAAGCAGACGTTGACACAGAGCCACCAATAATCAACGTCACAATGCCAGCAGCAGTAACAACACAAACAGTCACAGCAATAGTAAGAGTATCAGAGCCAGTCAACCTAACAATAGCCATCGGAAACCAAACACAAACACAACTCCTGCAAACAGGAAGCAACAACATAACAATCAACCTGACAGAAGGAGAAAACTTCATAACCTTCACAGCAAAAGACAAAGCAAATTTAACATCAATAACAGAAGAACAAATAATCTATGATACCGGCCCACCAACATTCGTCAACACAAACCTCGAAGAACTCTCGCCAACATACCAGCAAGAAATAAGAGTACAAGGACAACTATCAGAACAAGGAAGCATAACAGCATTTTTGAACGGAAAACCAAAAAGAACAGAAGCAACAGGCGAAGACGGCACATTCTCAATAAGAGTACAACTAGAACGAACAATCAACTACAGCACAGAAAGAAGAGCAGCACTCGACACGGGCATATCGTGGAAAAACAAATTAAGATTAGAAGCAGTAGACGCAGCAGGATTCAACGCGACAACACCAGAAGTAACAATAGAATACTCGCTCTGCGGTTCAGGAACATGGCTGGACGTAAGACTAAGCAACCCGCTGCCAACAATCTTGAACCCACGACTATTGATAGAAGGACTCCAACAAATCGGCATAGGGTTCAACTACACGTACAGAGGAACAACACCAGACATACGAGCAGTAATCAACCCAAGAGATGTACGCGTAATAATAATGCAGCTCGCGCCAGACTTCGCAAAAGACTACGACAACGGCCTAATAATAGTAAATGCTCCGCCAGTCAGAGCGCAAAGAACAAGAGTTCCAAGCGGGCTCGGCTACATGCAAATAAACTTCAACACAATAGACCCCTGGGCAATACAAGGCGAAACAGCACCACCAAACGCCACAATGTATGAAAAAGAAGAAAAGCTGTCAAAACACCGCGAAGGAAAATGCCTAGTGCCAGGACTAGGCTGCATGAAATTATTCATGCAACTAGAAATACCATTCCAACAAATAAGCAAAAAACGCTCGTACGACCCAAAAATACAACAATCAATAGAACAAGAAGTAACTGAAAATTTAATACAAAAAACCTGCGTAAATGTTGAAGTAGCGATAGACAAACGCATACCGCCAAGCTACATACCTGAAGGATTCCTAAAAGGATTCAGCGACGTTTTAACAACCGCGATAGACGGCATAGACCAGGTACTACAACCAATACAAACAGTCGGACAATACTTATTCTATACTTGCGTAGCAGGAACATTCATCTCATTCGTACCACTGTTCCTAGAAAGATACAACTGTGATTTCTCCAGCCTCACAGCAGAAACGAAATTTGACCCTAAAGTAGCAGAAATAGGAGCGTGCGAAGAAGAATACGAAGACGAAAAAGAAGACAACTGCAAATCATGCGAGACGTGGAAAAACAACAGGAAAAAATACGAAAGAACATACAGACAAATCTGCGACAGAGTAATGTGTCCAGCAGCACCCTCACTACAATACTATTTGAAAACAAAAGGAACACAAACGCCAAAAGATGTAGACACAATACAGGCGCAAAACGACCTCAAAGCATACCTTCCCAAAGAAGGCACCCAAAAACTAATGACAGGAAGCGACTGCGCGGCATGGGTAAAATCAAAAAAACCACAAACAGAACAAAAGACAGTAACTCCGCCAAGATTATTCTACAGTTCGGGCGAAATACAAGGCATTTATTCAGACTGGCTAAAACACCAGCCAGACAGCGACGGAAAAGAAACAACACAAGTAAACTGCGCAGGACTACACCCGGCAACACCAGAATGCTGCGGCTACGAGTACATGCAAGAATGGAGCTCAGCATGCGGGGTTAGTTTACTAGGCAACGGACTAGACACGTTTGACGAAATCAAACAAAGCACGTGTTTAAGCGCGCAAGCAGTAGGCAAAAACGAAATACAAGGAGCAGAAGGAGAAACCGTAGGGTGCAACAAACTACTAAACTCGGTATCAGGATTCTGCGACAAAAACGGACTACCGCCAGCAACAACAAAAAGAGTAACAACAATCAAGGATGATAAGGCAGAAGCTCTAGGACTGCAAAAATACGGCGAAAGCAGAGACTTATACATAGTAGTCCAAGAAAAAATCAAAGGCGGAGCATGGATAGGAGAATCAGCAGGACACACCATCAAACTGGCAGTAGTAGTAAAAACACTAGAGTTCGCACAAGCAACAGATACAGACAAAAAAGAATTCAAAGTCAAGGAAAGCACAAGCCTGACAGAAAAAGTAGGATTCGTAGACCTTCCAAGATATGAAGGCTTCCAAGACAAATGGTTCAGCCAAGAAAAGATAGACGCGTTCAGAAAAATGAACGATATACAACGCACGACTTTTGGAAACGAGTTTGGAGTCGAGCTGTGCGAAGCAGCAGGAAGGGAGCCGGGCTGCGCAGGAGTTGACGGCAAAGTAATCTACGAAGAAATCATCTCACTACTCGGCACGCCAGAGCAAGAATACATCATAAGACCAGGTGATGGACTGATAAACGGAGTAAGATGCCTCTGCTTCCCAACAGTAATAAGATACCTAAAAATGTGGAAAGACATAATGACTGCAGTAAGAAACTGCGTAAATACCATACTTCTAACTGGCGATGGAGAATCAGGAGTCTGCCAAGCAGTAGTCAGCAGATATGCTTGTGATTTGTTGTATGAAGCTTTAGCCTGTTTCACACAAAAATTCAGCACAGGAACAGCAAGAGCAGAAAGAGAAGGCGGCGACATAATGGGAGCATTAGTAGCAGCAGGAACAGACCTCTCACGCTCAGCAGAAGCCAGATACGGACAAACAGGAATGTACAACGCAGTATTTGTAGAGAAAAAACTCGTGCACTCAGTCTGCATGTGGGCATTCACAGGAACATGGGATTTGGATTTGGCAGCAGTCTTTGACCAATCAGTAAACGAAGTGCCAGTAGACAGCTACGCACTACTCTACCCATGCAACAGAAGATTCATCGCGTTCAACCCGGCAACACAACCAAACGGACTAGCCACATGGATATACCATTTCGGAGTCGGCTTTGCAGCAGGAGCAGATGCTGACGTTGAATTAAAGTTAAGATGCAGCGGAAGCTACAGGTGCCAAGAATCAAACGGCTTTGAAAACGGAAAGTGCGATTGTGAATCACCAAAAGAAATAACCATTGTTCCAGAAAAACTGCCAACAAGAGTAAAGAGCGGCGAAATCATAAACGAAGAAATATTCTACACAATGATAGGCGCTCCAGGAGACGCACAAATACGATACGACCAAGCATACCTAGTCTACAGATGGAAAGACGGCGCAACCAACAGAGAAGAAAAAACAGACCCGTGCACTATCGGGCTAACAGGCGGGCCAGGCACAGTCCCAGCATTCTGCAGGTTTGACTTGTTCACACAAAGCTACCGATGCCAATTCGGAGAAGCAGCAGGAGGAATAAGGTTTGTGGGCGCCAAATCAGTATACCCACGATCAGACACATTCGCCATTGGCGAAGAAGCAAAAATAGAACTCCAAATACAACAAGACTATCCAGGAAAAGAAGAATACAACAAACAACTAGAATACAACATAACAGACGTGACAGGCAGAACAGTAGACACAAATGCAGGAAGACCAATAATGCTCACAACAAACGGAGATTACACAAAAACAATAAGCGTACCAATCACGGACCCAAACAAATGGTTCGCAATACCAGAACCAGGAAAGGTCTACGAAGTGAAACAATGGACCAGCAGAAACCCACGCGCATTGGAAGGAAACACAATAATCAAAGACGTCAAACTGTTCAGCCAGACAGGAGGCCCTTCAAACGAACACAAACAATTCGTACTAGAACTCAAAAAATCCACAACAGGCATTGATTACAAAGTTTACGGCGCGACAACATCTATGCAGACTACCAATGATGGCTTTATATCAAGAGACCCACAACCAACCTGCATAGGAACATTTAAACCAACTCTAACTGAAAAAAGCATAACCTGCAGGTCAAGCCCAATAATACCAGTACCAGGACAGCCTGCAATTAGACCAGCCTTCGAAGGCCAACTGGTAATCGAGTTCACCGACCAAATACTGGCTGGAACAAGACCTGTAGGAGACGAAGTCCTACAAGCGCACATGGACTACAACGTCCAGACAGGACTTACACGACCATGCGATGGCCCGATTAAAAACCGCCAGCCAGCCCCCTTCAAAATCAAATTCACAGCATACGACTCAGACAAATACGGCCAGCCAACAGACCAAATATCAGTCGACCCGCTAACAGGACAAGAAGCAATAAGAGAAATAAACTTTAACATCATATGCGTGACAAAAGAAGAATTAGAAAAAATTCCAACGATATCCGCGATTGAACAACTGCTGAAAATCAAAGACTATTTGATTACCAAAGAGAATAAGCTGGGATGGATCAAAACACAACGCGCCTATTACGAAGCCGAGTCAAAAAACGACCAAAAGTTAACAGAATACTTACGCGCAGAAAACCAAGCAGTGGCTGTAGCAAAAATCGACCAACTGGCAAAAGATCTTGAAGAAGTAAAAAAGCAGCTGACAGCACTCATAGAACTTAAATTAAAAGAAAGCGAAACATCAAAAGTACCAAATGAGGTCAAGTTATATCCTTCCAAGTTAAACACAGCAATAACAGAAATAGGAACCTTGAAGGTGAGACTGGCAACTCCCAAAGACGTTACAGAAGTGAAGACGGTACTGGCTGAAATTACTGCCAAGCTTGCGGCGATATCAGATGAACAAAACATGATTCAAAAGTCCATCGATGACGCATTGATTGCAGCAGGAGCGACTGTGATACCCCCCATTCCACTAACGGCGCCCGGCGAAACATGCACAACACTTCTAGGCCCGCTTTTAGGACGCAAATGCCAAACGCCACCATGCGGAACAGGCTACAAAACAATAGGAACAACACCAGACTGCCTCTCACCAAGCGTGTGCTGTGAACGAGAACGCCCAGGAGTACTGACACTTCAACCCGGGCCCATAAGAGAAATGATTCAAAATCAGAATTATCCAGCTGCGAGAATAATTCAAGTCTCAGGCGGAACATCACCCATTACATGCGAACTCGCCTCTGGCAGTCCGCCACCTGCAATGAGCTTGAGCGGACCTGCTCTTACAGTTGTGGGTGAAGGAATATTTTGCGAGCTTGGTGGAAAACCCACCCAAATTGGTACATTCACCTTTAATGTTAAGGTCACAGACAGCAGCACGCCCAAAAAGAGCACAACTGGCAGTTTTACGATAAAGGTGAACTCGCTTTCTGCTGCACCGCCCGCCGCACCACCCGCACCGGAAACAAAGCTCTTAGCAGACCTAGTCGGCTTCAAAATAAGATGCGATTATGAAAAAGGGGAGGATGATCTTTTCGCGCTGAAAGCAGACGCGAACGCGTTAGGTGATTACTGGGCACGTGGAGTAGAAGGAATGCCGGTGAAAAAAGGCGAAAGTCTAGTCTTCTGCGTGGATAAGAGAATATTGGGCAACTTTTATACAAAAACAAAAAGTGAATATCAAGTGAAAATTTTCCATGACCGTAGAATCAATACCGAGTGCAACAGCCCAGTGGAAGAAGCACTCCAGCTAGCGCCATTAAACACCGAATACGAGTGGGGGGGTACAAAAGTTCAAGGCGCATTGAATGTATCCACCTCTCTTTTCGTTTGCGTAAAAAGAGATTTTATAATAAAACTTGGAAAAGAAAGGGCGAGCGAAGTGTTGCAATTCAGACCAAGCCAGGGCGAACCAAGCTGTCTGAATCCTAAAGGAGGAAGATATGGCATGCCTCGCGGACACTTCCTATATGATAGATGGTTTGATGATGTATGGTACGGCTCATATAGCTATGGATCAGGAGAAAACGATTATCAAGCATTTGACGACGACTTAGACATTGTAAACCTCTGTATAGACTCGGAAATAAAAATTCAATTCACGGCAACTGGGGATGTTCAGCCATTGCCATCAACTACTCCTACCCCAACACCGACACCCACTCTGCAACCAAAAACAAGACCGGGAACATGCGGAAACGGGAAAGTAGACCAGGGAGAACTTTGCGATTGTAATATCGCTGGCGATCGAGTGGACCTCTGCTGGCCTCGTGGCGGGCGAGCTGAATTCTACACAACCCCGGATGAAATGGAACATGTGTATTACGATGAAAACGACTATACAGTAAAGCACGTAACAAGAACAAGTAATAAAGAAACTCTCTTGTACTCAATGAATTTAAAAGACTGGTGTTATAATAATATTGGTTACGATTGCAATGATCGTATTGGCTATGCCGTTAACAAAGGAAAATGCGTAGACTGCATATCATACAAGCCCTTCTTTACCTGTGAGGATAATGACTTGCTCTGGGGCGCAAGCGACGGCCGCGCAGCCTTCTCTGGCCCCCGTTTTGATATGGTCACCGATGAACTCAGAGATATGGACGAAAACGACGTCACTTACATTGCGAGTGATCCCACCTATGGTAACGGGAAAAACCCCTGTGTTCCGGCCGGTGTTGAGCCGATCGAGAATGAGTTGCCATTCAAATGACCCTCACCCAAACCCTACCCCGAGCCTGGAAGGCGTTCACCAACAACAAACGCTACTTATTACTAACAATACTATTGGAATTTGTATTTCTCTTCGCGCTAACACAACTGCACCTGGCCTTCTTCACGCCAAGCGCAGAAGCAGCAACAAAACTAGGAGAAATAATGATGAAAGAAATAGAAAAACTGCCGGAATCAGAAATATACCAACTAGAAAGCATTTTGGTAGAAAATGAAGAATTCATGCAAACATACAGAATACTCCTTGGCTACATAGGATTCTTCCTGGTAAGCATACTGGCAGCATGGATAATATTCAAAGCACCAATATGGCATCTGTCCCACAAAAGCATACTAAAGAAAATACCGCTAACAACAACATGGCTCAAATTCTCACTATTAAGCCTGTTCTGGTTTGTCATTCTATGCATTGCATTCGTAATATACAGCCTAGCCACAGGAGCAACAGCAACACTCCTCCCACTGGTAAGCTCAACAACAACCACAATAACAATGCTGATAGTATTCCTAGCAATCTATTACTTCTCACAAATAAGCTTTGCACTAATACCAGCAACACAAACTTTTAAAAAGACATTCACATTAGGAATAAAACATGCCAAAACAATACTACCGGCATTCATCGTCAACGCGATCATCACGTTCGTTGTTCTCACGCTGCCATTCAACTGGATCACAACAAAACCACTACTCTCACTCGCAATCATACTCGTCATCACAATACCAGCACTCGCGTTCACAAGACTGCACATCATTATCGCAACATGGCTAAAACACTCCTAATATCGGCAGCATTGATAATAATCATAATTCTATTAATTATAATCGCAGTAAAACCACCAACAACGATGACAACAAAACCAGCAGAACAACCAATAATACTACAACCAACACCAAGAGCGCCAGAACCACAAATACCAACGCCAACAACACCAACACCAAGAGCGCCAGAAATAACACCAACACCCGCAGGTATTGAAATAGAAAAAGTCTACCCACAAGAAGTCACGTTCTGGGTAAACGAGATAAGAGTGCCAGAAACAACGGATTACTACGGAGCAGGCTTCATACCAATCAAAGAAGACCAGCTAAAAACATTCGCAGGAAGCTTCGGGCCATACTTCGAAGACCCAACACTACACATAAAAGTGGTTTTATGCGCAGAACTATACAAAGTGCAAGCAGCACCAGCATGCGAAATAGTACCAATAATCTACAGAGACAACTACGTCAGCTTCGCAAAAGGATACCAGTTTGACGAATACATAGGCGGATCAGCAGCAAAAGACTACATAGCG
>CAZXKS010000020.1:0-10682 GCA_964641265.1 uncultured Methanosarcinales archaeon
GCCCAGCCAAGACCGTAAATCGCTATAGCCACCCAGACAATATTAAGTGAGAGACCAGCAAAAGTAGCGTGCACCCAGGCATCGTAACCCAACAAAAGACCAGCAACAAGATTCAAACCAAGATAAGTGTATGAATGAGAGTGCACTGCCTTATGAGTCAAAAGCCAGAAAGCAAGTAATATCAAGACAGCACCAATCCAGCCTGGAATGTCTGTGAACAAAATATCAATCACCTCTTACAAAAGGAATATATGCAGATTATTTTAATGTTTGCCCAAGAATTTCAATCTCATCTCCATTCAATTCTCCTTTCACAACCCGCTCCAAAGCATCATGCTTAAGCTTCTGCAAATCCTTATCAGCCGTGTTGTAAACAAGAACAGACTCCACAAGCCTGCCACAACTTGTCACGGCAATAGCATCCTTGGCTTTCCCGCCATCAGATTTCTGATAAGTATACGACCTAAAAGTCCACTTGCCACGCTCCTCGCCAAACATGATTTTCAAATACATTGAAGGATCAATGCCCTCTTTATAGATTTCAGGAGCATGAAGAGGTCCAAGCTTAGAATAACCCCAAGCAAAACGCTCGCCCTTCTTAACACCCCTGCGAACCTTTTGGTAGACATTCCTGTTATTCAACGCACGAGCAGAAATCTTTTTAGGCTCCTTCCTATTTTCCTCAGTAACATAAAGCAATTTGTTGACGTCCACACGGCCGGAACGCAATCGGTTGACTGTATCTATAACTAAATTCGCGGCAGAACGGTAATCACGCTCCTCACAAACAATCCTCAAGAATTCAAGCATGAACTCACTATCATAATCATTCTTCAAACCACGCTTGAACTTCGCATCAATGCCCTGCTTCATCACCTCACCATCCAAGTACATCAAAAAAGTGCCAGAATTGGCAGTTGAAACAATATTGGCACGACCATAATAAAAACCAAGTTTTTCGCGCTCAAGAAAATCAATAAACGCCTTTCTACGATCAGATGGTATTGTAATAGCAGTTAGCGTGCTGCTGTTAACAACCTCAGCACCAAAACTCAAAACGGCATTCTGGAATTTTTCCTTTGCATCAAAAATACGCTTGTTCAAATCCTGCAAGTCAAGCCCAAAAATACGCTTGAAAGCATGAGCATCATCACTATAAGGCTGAACGTCAATAGGACCATGGCCTCTTGAAGGACTATAATTCAAAGCAGAATGAACAAGAATAGAAAGATAATACTGCTGAAGACCCTGAGCAAGAATCAACCTGTTCTGCCTGGCAATCCTCTCCTCCAAACCACCCTTGGCAGAAAGTGCTGAAAGTTCATCAAGAACGGCAACAGCACGAGGATTATCAGCAAGATAATGCGAAAAAGCAGAAACAAAAGGAGTAAGATAAAATATATCTGCATCTGCATGATTAACAACCTTGGTTTTCAAAGCCTGCCTAAGCCTTGGATCAGCAGGACATTCATCAAAGCCGAACAAAGTTTTCGTCATGCAACCAGCGGACAAAAGAAGCTTATTTTTCTCATCCTCAATATCAAACTTTTTATCATCAAATTCAAGACGACATAAAGAAATCCGCCTGCCACTGCCTGGATCAACAACTTTAAACTCATATTTGCCACTTTCTGCTTTAGAAAAATCGCCAAAAAAGTTAACAGCATACCAGCCGCGCTTTTCTAGGCTCTCTGCCTGCAAAAATTTCTTCGCAATCTGCTTGTAAGAAGTAGAACACACAACCTCTGGAGATTGGTTTAACAACAAACTAAGCAAATAAACAGACCTCTTGACGTGATGCATTGAAAAATAATGCAAAACCGTATCCATCATGCAATAAACACCATTACTCCGAGCACTATCCAAGTTTCCAAAAACAGACTCAAGCCTCTTCTTGGTTGTTTCATCATAAGACTGGCCTTTAGCATTTTTCAAACCAAACAAATGATGAACAAAAGTACCAAGCTTGTTATCAACCGAGCCAGACATGAACTGCTGCGACAACAAACAAGTATCAATATTGTGCCTTCCAGGCTCAACAAACCTCTTGTAAAACTGCAAATCACCATCAAACTTGGGAACAGCACCATTAATGCCTGAAACAAAAAAAGAATGCTCTGGGTCGCCACGAATTTTCGGATAGTCATAACTATTGATGTTATGACCGCCGGTTAACAGCGCATTATACGCGCGCTTCGTAATCGCAAAAAGAAAAGTAATAGCCTCGCTAGGAGTCTTCACTTTTTTCTTCTTAGCATCATAATATTCATGAAGCTTGTCGCTGAACTTATTGCCACACGCTTTCACAATCTTTTCAAAAGCGGCATCCATTTCATTGACTTTATTCACAACAATATTCTCGAAAACAAAATCTCCAAACATGGTTGAAACTTTTGTACTATCTTCTGAGAAGCCGTATTTAGTAAAATAAAAATTCGGAAACCCGCCACTAGTCATGTAGCCAATACCAAAAGTCTCCTCATTATCATTTTTTAATTTATGACTTAAAACAAGATTGACAAGAGTCTTTTTGTCAGCATGGGCTAAGAATTCATCCTGCCCGACACGCGACAGCAATTCCACTGCCTGAATTTCATCTTCGTTAGCCTGTTCCTTATGCGCATGAACTGAAAACAAGTATTTTCTTAAAACACCTGCATCAACATCCAAATCATCAAACTTGTAAATTCTCTCCCAACCCTCAAACTCAGAATCAAAAGCATCAGAAGGAAGGCTGCACAATTCGTCAATAGAAGGTGTTGCATGAGCAAAACTTGAATTATTTTCAGCATGACTTAAAGGCCAGCCAGCCTGCATCCTGTTAATCCTTTCGACATTATTCCTCGGATCAGGCTTTCCCCTTTTGGTCAAAATGTAGAAGTGCTGCGCCAGGTCGAGCAACTGCTTTTTCATCCCGGCAGGACCAACCAACTGAAAACTAACAATCTTAGCCTTACTCGAGGAGAAATACCTCACAGCAGTTCCAAAATCCATGGTTTCATAACCGTCAGGAGAATTCAACTTTATTTCCTTACCAACCTTCACTCTGACTCCAGGAAGATCACGAGAGGCAAGCTTTCCAAGAACACTACAAGCAGTCTCGACAGGCAATGGCTTTGAAGGAATAACGTGCGGAAGACTATGCTCAACAACAATTGGTTCCTCAGGATGCCACAAAAGCAACTTCCCATTATCCACACCAGTAATTATGTACTTCATTCTCTCATCCTATCAAAATATGCCTTAAGGTTTTCAGAACCACTCAGATTCTTGAACAAACATTCGCACTTCAGCCTCTCCTCGTCAAAACAGCCCGCCTTTGAAAAATTGTCAACAGGCTTTTCACAAGCCCCCCTTCCAAGCATTTCACCTTTATGAGCGCGCAAAGCAGCCGGGCTTGACAAAATCTCCTTCTGCCTCGCAACCGTCTTGGCGTGTTCAGCTTTAATCTCGTCAAACAAAAGATCTCCAGATTTGTTCTCAATCTTAATAATAGAAAGCCTTTGGCGATAAAACTCTTGCGAAGCATAACTGCTAACCAAAGGCCTGCACAAAAGAACAATGTAAAAATTTTTGAAATTAACTTCAGGAAATAATTGAGAATAACTAACAGCATAACTGCCAACCTGCAAAATGTGCCTTTTGCGAGGATAAGGCGTATGAACAGAAATTTTATAGTCAACAACCACCAAATCAACAGTTTGGCCTTTAAGCTCACGCCCCTGCATCGGAGCCTTGATAAGAGAACAATCAGGATGACCAGACAATTCCTCGCCATCAATAGTCAGCTTCACAGCCTTTTCTGTATAATCCCCCCTCTTGGCCGGATGGAGCCCAAAACGCTTCCACAAACGCTCCTGCAACATAAAATCCCCAGGGATGTGACCATTAGTCAGCAAGTGGGCGCAAGTGCCAAACACAGCAGGCTCAGAAGAAGGAACATCAGGCGGAATCTCGCGATGCATTGCTATAAGCCTGGCAAGATCACACTTGGAATTAAACGAGCTAATCCTGCCAAACGCGTTTTTTGCTATGAAATCTTCATGAATGAACGGAAAAATCTTATCAATGCCTTTCTCAGCACGCCAAGAAGACCTGCCCTTTCTCCTTCTTGCATCATCCTCGCTCATCAATTCTCCATCAAGAAAATCAGTAGAAGTAAAAACCTCATAATTACGCCCTTCATTCAACAACCAAGCAACCTGCTCAGCACTGTAAAAACGGAAACGCAATCTTTTAGACTCGCGATCTACAAACTCTGCCAAATTCTTAATCGGGCTATCAGGGTGTTGGGAATTATAATGCTCAACCCATGACCTGAGAAAATTCGGGTTTTTAATACGCTCAAACAAGTCAAGACTACAACTGTCAACCTGCTTTTCATCCCTTGCACAACTACCCTTTTCAGGATAAACCGCCTCGCACAAAACAGGAGCATAAGGACAAGCGTGCAAAGAAATCCCTGGCTTTTCTTTTCTGAACTCAACAGCAGGAGGCTTCTTTTCCTTATAGCCTCTTGCGATCTCCGGGTTAATAACAAAACCATTAAGACGCTCAAGAGCAGAAGACTCCAAATAACCAAAAGGTGACTTTTTGGAAGTATCAAGAGGACCACTCTCGTCAGGACCAACAGGGTCTATCTTTCTATCCTTTCCCATTCTTTTCAAAATTTTAACAGCCCTATCCAGAATTGCATAACTTGCAGAACTTTTAGGAGCAAACAAGACCGGATTCAAGTCCAAAGCGTCCAAAATGCGAGCGTAAAACAAAGCAGTCATCTCCCTCTTCAAAAAAACATCATAAGGAATCTCTGCCTTAACAAACTGCACGGCCTGCTCCCTGCTCAAATTCCTCTTTTTCATAATCTTTTCAATCCTGCTATCAAAAATCTTAGGATCAAAAGTCAACAAATACTCAAGGCCTTTTGCATCAAAAGAAGAAGGATTGCACTCAAAAGTACCAACCTTAGACTCGTTAAACGGGTCAATGTCACTCAAACGCTTCATCCTACTACCGAGACCAACACGCCCCTCCTCAATAATCTGCGCGTCAATACTGTCAAAAACTTCAGGAAAAACATAAGACAAAGAAATTTCGCTTTCACAAACAACTTCAGAAGGCAGGGCAACAAAAGAAACAGGCCAGATTATTTTTTTAGACCATGGAGGTGGGTTCCGAGCGGCCATCAACAAAACAGCATCAAACTGGGCAAAACTAGGAGAATACGGATCATGCCAAACAGGACTTGGTTTGCCATCATCATTCTCAGGCTGCTCAAAAGCCAAGTTCAATGCTTTCATATAAGGAAAAAGAAACTTTCCGCCCTCAAGCCTATCAGGGCTCACAGGATCAGTAAAAATAATCTCACGACCTTTCAAAGCATCAATATTTTCTAAAAGCGCCTTGTTAAGAAGAGAATACTTCTGCCATAAAGCCTCAACTCTTTCATTAGGCTCAAGCATTTCCTGAACAAGACTATCAAGATTAGGCTCCTCTCCCCTGGTTCTCAAACCGCCAGGAAACTTAATTGCAGGCTTGCCATCCTTGATAAACAATCCCTGAATTACATCCTTAAGAGCAACCCAAACAGGAAGCCTCCTAATACCAGCACTATAAATACTATCAGTATGCGACATAAACCACCCTTTAAGCGAAAAAAGAACTCGCAACACTATGTTAAAAGCTTTCCTGCATTGAGAAATATATAATGAACTTACTTCTTCTTATTCCTGCCACGCTTTTGCACTGTTTCCAAGCGTTCCAAGACATTTGAAGCATCGGGATAAGTTTCCCTGTAGCCTGATATGATTTCCGGCATACATTCCTTGTAAATATCATGATGCTTGCTCTCCAAAGCGCGGTTTAGCAGATGCAAGTCAACAGCCTTGTCCTCTACTTTCTTTGACACAAAACTAAGGCCGAAGTCAATCAAATGTATTTGGTCCTTCAAAATCATATTAGAAGTTGTCAAGTCAGCATGAATAATATCGTGCTTGTGCAACAAACCAACCTTCTGGCCGATTTCTCGCGCCAATTCTGGCTTCATAACATCTCTCACTTTCGGGCCGTCAATAAAAGACATATCAATCTTCATTGATTCATCGCACATTTTTAGCAGCAACGGAGCCGGAACATTTGCCTTTTGCAAAGCTTCCAAGATTTTGGCTTCCCTTCGCGTTCTCTGCTTTCTCAGCTTTTCATCAATAACAGGCAAACGATAACCTTTAACAGGACGCTCCTTTACGACTTTGCCATCTACCTTGAACAACCTTGCTTCTGCACCGTGACCGATAAGTTCAGACATTATTATCCCTCGCATATATTTTCTTCAGGGCGTTATTTAAAATCACCGGGTTTCGAAAAATATCAATAGTTTCATCCGCATGATGCACGGCAATTGAACGCAAATAGCGCGTGGTTACTATTAGAGATGCCACTGCAACAACAGCACCAATCCCCACCATCAAATAAGAACCTGTAAGGATACCTATCTGGGCAGAGGCCGCCCCTAACGGAACACCAAGTCCGATGGCTAAAAGTCTAGCATGAGATTTCCTATCAATGGTCGTAATGCTAAACATTTCCATGTATCCAATCAAAGCAGATTTGAATTCCTTCGTTGCCTCACCCTGCCATGAACATACTCTATAATCGTTCAAAAACTGCCGGGCATCATAATCCTCGGAATTGCGCGCTAAATGTGCACTGACTTTTCCCACAACGCCGTCAATTACTTTTACGGCAGTCATCTCAAGTTGCTCTACTGTTTTTTCTAAAGACATAAGAATTACGCGGCTTGCTCAACAGGTTTTTCTTCGCTCGCACTCTCTTTTTCGGGCTCTTCCTTTTCAGCCTTTATCTCAGGCATTTTCTCAGGAGGCAAAGTGACATTCAAACCAAGCTCCTTAATCTTCTCAGCAGGAATTAACTCCATTTGACGAATCTCACAAGCGGCAACAGGGTATAAACGCCTAAGAAGCTGACCGATACCATGCTGGAGCTTCTTCTGCACAACATCGCGCACAAAAGACTCAAAATCCATAGTTGAAATCGTTTTAGCAATAAAAGCACGCTCGAGCTTCGTCATTAAGGCCAAAACACTATTAGTAGTCCTGCCACGAGTAATTATCATCGGCTTAACGCGAATATACTTCTTGTCAGAAGTTTCTACAATAAAAGAATCATCAATCTTGCTTCGCTCGCGGCGCATAAGTTTTTTAGCAGCAGAAGGCACCAACTGATAACCAATAAGCTCAGACGTCACCATGCCATTATTAACACCAGTAATTTTGAAAGAAACACTAACAGACTGCTTTTGAGGATCACCAGTAAGAATCATCAAGCTAACAGTCACATGCCTGCCAACGAGCTCTTGAGGCTCGCCTACAAAAGACTCGCCAATAATCTGCTCATTAAACAACTTCGGCGCCTGGATTTGAACCCAGCGCTTCTTCTTCACGATAACTGCCGCAGCAGCTGGTTTAGCCATAAACTTTGAGACTAGAGGAGGGGTTTATAAAGATTACCATAGTCTTGACTTAATTACTCTATAGTAGTTAGATTTATATTGACCAAAATGCCTCAAGATATCATGCCTATAGCCACGCAAAAACCACGCGGAGTGGGAGTAATAATAACAAACACGGAAGGAGATATCTTCTACATACAGCAAAAAGATGAAAAGTATCCAGTCCCTGAATTCCGGCTATGCTATTCATTCTTCGGCGGCAACGTAGAACCGGGCGAAACTGAAAAAAACGCACTTGAGAGAGAACTGAAAGAAGAGCTTGAAGAGATTGTAGCGCTGACAGTATTAAAGGCAAGCAAAGAATTATGGAAAATGGAACTGTCAGGAAAAACAGCGTACGACTTCACACTCTACGAAGCAGTCCTAAAAAATGAACAACTACTTGAAATTTCCAACCATCTGGCTTATGAAGGCAGAGGCAAGTTTTTTTCAAAAGGCAAAATAACCAAGCTGCCCTTCATACACGGGCTAGAAGCTGCGCTTAAAAGATACACCGATAAAGTCGACCACCAAAAAAAAGACCCATGCCCAGGAAAACATATTTACTTCAATGACAAGTGCGGTCGAAAGAAAGACAGTGAGCACGGACTGGTGATAGAAACACTAATGGCTTACAGAAAAAATAACGTTACAGAAATTGCATTATGGGGGCAACAGGACGAATTTGGAATCAGAATAAGAGGCCTTGCAATCGAAGTTTACAACGCAGTAATTTTACAGGGCGAAAAACAAATCAGCATGAATGAATTCCTGGAATACGTCAAAAAAGGACTAGGCTACAAAGGCAGCACTTACAGCGGAAAATTCAACCTGAATTTTGAATGCGCAATCACTATAAAAGCAGACGGCATTGCGATAATAGAAGACCGCGGGCAACAAAAACTACGCACTTAAACATCCAACTCCCTAACAAACTTTCAGAAAGTTTCAAAGAGCTTGCTCTTTGAAGCCCAGCCGAACTTTGTTCGGCATGGTTTGATCAAATTGCTCCTTGTTCGGATTCGAGAAGCAATATAATAAATGCTCGCGTTGCTCGCATGTTTATTACTCTTCTCTCACCCTCACAATGTCGCAAGAATTAAACATCCAGTTCTCTAACTTCCTTCGCATGCCTTAGAATAAACTCCTTTCTCGGCTCTACTTCATCACCCATAAGGATGGAGAACATTTCATCAGCAGCAACAGCATCCTCAATGATGATTTTTTTCAAAGTCCTGACAGCAGGATCCATGGTTGTTTCCCACAATTGTTGAGGATTCATCTCACCAAGACCTTTGTAACGCTGAATGCCAACGTCCTTGCCAAGCTGTTTGACAATTTCATCCTTTTGAGCATCGTTATAAGCATAAGTTGCCTTCCTGTTCTTTTCAATCTTGTACAAAGGCGGCTGGGCCAAATAAATCTTGCCACCTTCTATTAGTCCTGGCATCATTCTGTAAAAGAAAGTCAACAACAAGCAAGCAATATGGTTGCCGTCAACATCAGCATCAGTCATGATAATAACTTTATCATAACGAAGCTTTGTGATGTCGAAGTCTTCACCGATACTTGTGCCGATAGCAGTAACCATCGCGGCAATTTCGTTGTTCTTTAGAACTTTAATCAAACGCGCTTTCTCTACGTTAATGATTTTACCTCTTAATGGAAGAATGGCTTGGAATTCACGATTACGACCTTGTTTGCTCGAACCGGCTGCTGAATCTCCTTCCACAAAATAAATCTCACACTTTGTTGGATCACGAGAACTACAATCAGCAAGCTTGCCAGGCAGCATTGCGCCCTCAAAAACGCCCTTCCTGCGCACAAGCTCACGCGCTTTTCTAGCAGCCTCGCGAGCCCTTGCAGCATCAATGCATTTTGATAAAATTAGTTTTGCAGCAGAAGGATTTTCCTCCAAGAAAGTGCTCAAAGCCTCATGAATAACGCTATCAACAATACCCTTAACCTCACTATTGCCTAATTTAGTTTTTGTCTGGCCCTCAAACTGAGGATTAGGAACCTTGACAGAAAGAACAGCAGTAAGACCTTCCCTGAAGTCCTCACTTGTAAGCTCTGTTTTCTCCTCAGTCAAACCATGCTTGTCAGCATAGGATTTTAGAGCTCTTGTTAGCGCGGTCTTAAAGCCTGAAAGATGACTGCCACCCTCATGTGTGTTTATGTTATTTGCAAAAGTAAACAAAGTTTCCGTGTAACTATCATTAAACTGTAAAGCAGCCTCGACAACAATGCCGTCCTTTTCCTTTTCAAAATAAACAGCAGGATGAAGTTTGTTCTTTGTCTTGTTCAAAAACTCAACAAACTCCTTAATACCGCCAGCATACTTGAAAACTTCCTCCCTGTTAGAACGCTCGTCCTTGAAAACAAACTCAACACCCTTGTTGAGGAATGCGAGCTCTCTGATTCGCGAGATTAAAATATCTGCCTCAAACTCTGTCTTTTCAAAAATTTGCGGGTCGGGCTTGAAAGAAATAATAGTACCAGTACCCTGAGCAGCGCCGACATCCTTGACAGGAGCCACAGGCACCCCGCGCTTGTACTCCTGCATCCACAACTTACCATCACGCTTGACTGTTACAGTAAGATGCTCAGACAAAGCATTAGTAACAGAGACACCAACACCGTGCAAACCACCAGACACTTTATACGCGCCCTTTTCGAACTTTCCACCAGCGTGAAGCATGGTCATTGCTATTTCCAAAGCAGACTTGCCATACTTCGGATGAATGCCAACAGGAATGCCACGACCGTTGTCCTCAACAGTAACACGACCATCAGTATGAACGGTCAGATTAATCTTTGAACAAAAACCTGCTAAAGCCTCATCAACAGAGTTGTCAACAACTTCCCAGACAATATGATGGAGGCCCCTAATGTCAGTTGTGCCGATAAACATTCCAGGACGCTTCCTGACAGGCTCGAGACCTTGCAGTACCTGGATTGATTCAGCACCGTACTCTTTTGCAGCTTGTTCTGTTTTTGATAGCTCTGGCATGGAGAGTGATTTCATCGACGATAAAATCAGTTACCTCTTGATACAAAATAATGCGGTTTTGTTTATATATTTTGTGGTAAAAAGTGAATTATTTTCTATATAAATAATAAGTAGTGAAAAACTTAAATACAAGCTCTCAATACCGTCGATTATGGAAGTGGT
>CAZXKS010000020.1:10782-16993 GCA_964641265.1 uncultured Methanosarcinales archaeon
AAAGTTTTTATTCTACAAATAAGAATACAAAAGAATGCCAGAACCAATTGTACTTGAGTTTATAGCAGGAAACGGAGCAAAACATTACTTTATAGGAACTTCTGTCGAAAACATAATTACGGACGTGAAAGAAAACTTTAGTTTTATCAACGCCGATGCGCAAAGACAAATCCCCGTTGAGATTGCAGAAAGACTTGGCTTTTACAGACAAGGATATGAAGCAGTAAAGAAACACGGCTGCCCATCATTCAAACTGGGAAAAATTGAAGACCTCGTAGAAAGCAGATAACTAAATCTGAGTGCTTTAACATTTACTTCTCGTCTTCTTCTACCTCATTTTTACCGTACCGATCACCAGTCTCCACCAAAGAAACTTCTTCATTACAGAAAGTGTATCCGTCTGTAGCAGCTACCTCAATCATTTCATTAACAAGCTTGACCAAAGACTCTTTATCATGCTCGCCAAAATCATTAATATCATGAAACCCCTGTTTCAAATCAGGATGATAACTGGTTAACCTGAAGGCAAAGCCAGGATCTTCGCCGGACGGCAAATACTCCAAACAAAAACCCTCGTTCTCCCTGGTATAATAAACACGAATGGTTGCTTCATCATCCTCAGCAAGATCATCAAGATCTTCCTCAGAAATCGCTAAAACTCCATCAAAATCATTTCTCCTTTGGCCTCCGCGCATCCAAAACTTATCAGGAGTCCAGCCATGCTTTGTCAAATAATCAGTAAAATTCTCAAGCTCGTCAGCATCAACCTCAAGATTACAATCAGAACTCAACGAGCATTCAACAACAGTATATGGAATAACTGGCTTTTTATCTGGTTCAGAAGGAATATTGCCCTGCGCCGGGTTCAGCTCCTTGGCAATCTGTTTTGCAAGCTCGCCAAGATCAATTTTATTAGCCATCAAGGCAGCAAGAGCAATAACGCCAGGAGCATCTGCAGGCAAAACGCCTCTATCTGCAAAATAACTCCTAAGACGTTCATATTCCGAAACTGCAGCGTCGAGATTGTCTTCAATACCCATAATAACCCACCTTTATCGACGAGAACTCATGCAATATTTAAAGCTTTTGACTCAAATCTTAGTCAAAATCTCAACTTTATCCCCAACAAACAAAGTCTTCTCAAAAACAGCAACCATGCCCTGGTTTCTTTCTACCAAAGGAGGATAAGGGTGCAGCATGCCAAGGCGCATCAGTTCATTCAAAGCCAAGCTCGTCTTCCCAAGACCAAACTGCTTGATAAGCCAACGCTTTGTAAAAGGCAAAGCATTGTAATTTGCTTCAACAAACTGCAAAATTTCCCGCGCAAAAGGAGAACGAACAGGCTTTTTAGCAACTAAAGAGAAAATATTTGCTTGCTCTGCCTCATAAATCATCCCAGCACCATTAGTAGCAAAAGGCTCTATCGCTATTATTTGGTCGCCCTGCAAAGCCCTTGCATCTTTCGTATCATAATTTGGAATAGAAGGTTTATCGTGAATAACCCACGGAGAAATACCATGGCCGGACAAATTCCTAACAGGAACGAGATTATGGCCCTGAATCACATCCTGAATAGCCTTGCCAATCTCGCCCAAAGTTGCGCCGACTTTTACGACTTTTATTGCAGCATTCAAAGCTTCCTCAGAAGCCTTCAAAATATCTCCATATTTGCCTGAAAGATCCACGCTGGTAGCATTATCACCAACACAACCGTCAATATGCGCGCCAACGTCAAGACAGACTAAGTTATTATCAAAAACAGAATTATCGTCGTGATCAGGAGTAAAATGAGCAGCAACAGCATCCAAACCAATCTGAGAAGGCCAAGCAGGCTTGGCGCCAAGCTCTATTATTTTAGCATCAATCTTATCACAAACCTCTCTTATCACTGCACCATTCTTTATTAGATTTCTACCATACTCCAAAGCTTCAGCAGCAATCTTACCTGCCTTGCGCCACTTGTCCAAATCTTCCATTCAAGAGAGAAAAAGACAATTGATTAAAAAGGTTTACCCTGGAAGAGTAAGCATAACATAAAAATACATGACTTTTTTTCTGTTATTAAACTGCATCCAAGCAGGAAAAGGGATATTCCTTGCAAAAAACTCTTCAACAACCTGCGCGATACTTTCAATTTGCGCACCCTTAGGCCTTCTAACTTCAAATGAAATCATCGGAAAATCTGTTAATTTCGTTGGCATTTCTTCAAGTTGAATCTTTCCATTAGAAGAAATAAGCCTATCTCCAGAATAAACCCGTTGTGGCATCTGATAACGGTTAATTTTAACACCCTGCCTTTTCAATTCATAAGTAATCCTCTTACGAACCCTCCGACTAATAGTATCCAATAACTCCTTTTTACAAAGATCCTGCGCTGATTTAGATACAGAATTATTAGGATCCTTAGAAACTGTAGGGTCAGGCCTTAATCCAAAATCATGAAGCGCATACTCTCTATATATCGGTCCTTCCAGGAATGAACCCTGAGGGTAAATAATGGCCTTTTCCTCTTTTTGCCCAGTAACAACAACATAACTTTTTCTAGGATCAGAATCAACAAGAACTTCAATAGTATCAGCAACAAAACTAACAGGCACGCCACCCTTTCTTGAAAGAGTCACTACCCTGTCCTGAAATCTAACGTGGTTAAAAGTCCTATTAGTAATACCTTCAAGCTCAGAAACCAAAGCAAGACGATGCTCAGAAGCACCCCTCAAAAACCCAGCCAAATGCTCAGGACCTCCACAGTCCACCACAGGAGACCCGTTCGCAGGCCCATAAGAGCCATGTAAGAACAACTGAAAATCCAAAACTGCATTATAATCCATAAACCAGCGCGGAAAGAGTCAGAATAAAAAGATTATGGAAGTAGAAACTAATAATTAGAATTTAAACCCGAGTTCTAAAGCTGTTTCGCGCACCTTTCTTTCCAAATGTGATCGGTTTTCTTGTTTGCTTTGCGGAATAGGGATTTTGAATCTGTTCGCAAAAAGCAATCCGCTGCTACTGCTATAATCTGGTAAAAAATTCTCCTTTATCATTTTATCACCTGGATGTGGAACACTGAACTCTGGCAATGGCATATAAGAACCTTGCCGCCTATTTGACTCACCAAAATCATCTGGTGTTGTTAACCAAGCAGACAATTCGCGTATGACAGAATCTGGCTCATCTTTGTCCAGAATATGTTTTTTAAATTCGAATTTAGGTTTTAAAGGGTTAAAAGGCCATTTAGGTTTTATAAACTCGCTCTCATCTTTTTTATCAATAAAACTTTTTAATAATCTTTCAACAGTAGAACTGTGATGCAAATATGCAGGAAGATTATAAGGTTTACCAGGAAGATCAAAATCTGTTATTCTAGGGAAGAATACATCACTATATCTTAGTCTGGGAGGCTTTACCGACCAAGATTTAGGACCATACGACTTTTCTACATGCACTGATTCAAGAAACCCTTTATTCTTGAGTAATTCATTTTCTTCAGCAGCAGGCACAGGCCATCTAGAGTCCGGATGCATCAACCTAGTCCCAAAATTACCACTCTCAACAATCAAATCAGATGGCAAAGGCTGGCCTTGTCCTAACAAATTTCGAATATGCGAAAGAATAACAGGCAAATAAGCATGCCTTGTGATTGCTACATGAGCACTTCTACGCTCAACATGAGTTGCTCTATCAGGATTACGAAGATATGCAGAAAGCTGTTCAAGCAATCCTTTAAAAGAATAACATTCTCTAATAACGCCAGCCCTGACAAGCTGCAGATAACCATATTGTGCACAATCTGAAGGAACCATGAACAACGGGCCTCCTTCAGTAGCCTCAACAAAATTATGCAAAGGTCTAGACGTATGCCGCAAATTCTCTGCATTAACAGCAGCATCAGCCAAAGCATAATAGTCCTTCAAAACACCATGCTTGGCCACAACAACAACATTTTCATTAGCAGAACCCGGCGCATCAGCATGACCAACAAGATATATCCTCGCACGATCCTGCAATGAACCAACCAAGTCAGAAAGTTCACTTGAAGGATAAGCAAAACCAACAACCACCACAGGCAAATCGCTGGGAACACTATATTTTGCGCGCAACGCCCTTTTTTCCTCTTCACTCAAAGGCACTGCACAATTTTTCAAAATGGCAATATCGACCAAAAGATCGCCAGCCCTTCCTCCGCTACGAATATCAGAAATTGTGCTAACACGCAAATCAGCTCTACCAGAATCAGAAATTGGAACCCCTCTCAGAACTTCTTCTTGACGAGTACTAAGATGTCCGTGACGACCGCCCCCATCAAAAACAAGCTGTACATCCAAAGATTGAGATGCCACATAATCATAAAGAGTTCTCAAGGCATAAATATCTGCAAGCTCGCCAGAATTGAACAGGACGCGCGCCATAACTAATTAATAACTATTACAGTTACCCTTCTAACCCAAGGCCATCTAACTTTCCACGGGTCAGCAGTTGGATTATTGTCGCCCTTCAAGATAGCATACCAGCCATCCTCGTCAAAACCAATCTCGATAACACGGTGGACAATAGTAAAGCCAAGAGGAGACTCATAGCTCACAATGTCGCCAACCTGAATTTCTGCCTGAGACGTTGGAATAATCTGAATCAAGTGCGACGTTTCATCAAACAGAGGATCCATACTATTAGTATTAGCCAGGATGGACCACTGAGGATTGTTCACATGAATGAAAACACCATCAGCCCTCATCTCAATTTGAGACTCTTTAATCCAATCACTTGGTGAGTTACGCTCAATCGGGCCTTCCAAATCTGGCTGTTTAACAACAGGGTCCAAAGCCTCAACAGGCTCGGAATCTGGCAACTGCACAGAATTAAAAGTCAAAGAACGACTCGTAGCAGTATAAGTTTGCAAATCCATGGCGTCATTAGCAGGCAACTGCAAGCTAATCAAACCGCCAATACCAATGCCAGCTGCAAAAACAGCAAGCACCAAAACCGTAAACAAAATCTTCATCATAACTGCCCCCTTAGGTAATCACTATACACAGCTCAATGGCAGTTCTAGTATATAAATGTTTCTGTTTTTACTTACTGTTGAGTGACAACATATTTAGAATTGTTTTTTATATGGAAGGGAATACTCTGGATAATGCCCGGGTTTTCGCTCATTGTGCGCTTTACCTTTGTTTGCTGATGCGCTTGTTTGTAACGTCTTTGAGCTTCGTGATAACGTCGAGGATTGCTGCCTTGTTTCTGTCGATGTATTCAGGGTTTATCACGACACCGCGATAATCAATATCATTCCGCATTTGCCTAAGCTGGTCAATCAGCGCGACTTCAGCACTACTAAATTCAGGATAGGATTTTGCCAAATATCCGACGAGAAGTTCGTGGCTGGTGGTCTTCCAGCCGTCGCAACTCATGATTGCGGTGATAAGTTCTTTGACGATTTCGTAGTATTCCTCGACGAGCAATGTGGCCATGTCAGGCAGCGGCGTCAGCTGGGCACGCCTCTCGTGAAGCTCAGTCATTTTGAGCAAGGCTTTAGCTTTCTCGTTGTCAGGACGGATTTTGCTTACTTTGTCCGACGATTCATCCCAGGGAAGCATTTCAGACCACCTTCAAATACCCATAGACGACAATACCGTTTGCCAGATTATTGACCAGCTCAGGACTGATTGTTTTCAAGTCGGGCTCGAATAAGACATTGATCTTTCGGTTTAATGCTTTCTCGAACTTGCTCAAATCAAGCTTTATCCGCTTTGCCTGCAAAAACAAGTCAATATCGCTTTCTTCAGTATCTTCTCCTCGGGAAGCACTGCCAAAAAGCACAATACACGACGGATATGCTGCTCTTTCAATCACGTTCAGAACACCAGTCTGGTGCAGGCGTAAGACGATATTTTGGCTTCTAAGAAGCTTGAACAAAGGGTTTTCTCGGGCTGCTCTGAATGAGGGATACAGGCCGTTTTTGTCCAGTATAATCAGCCCTTCCGCGAGCAAAGCCTTGATGTGCAAGCGGACAGACGGCACGGAGAGCTTGATATTCCTGGAAAGCTCTCGGATCAAGAAGGCTTTACGTGGAAAATCAAAGAACTGCTGCAAAACCTTGTACCTGCTATATTTTTGTATCATCAGGAATATAAATATATCATCTGGTATATAAATGTATCTGTCTCGATGATAAACCAGAAAATCAATAACCTAATCAATATTCAAAGCGGTATTC